>DATGRI010000029.1 GCA_035303785.1 Sphingobacteriaceae bacterium | reverse complement strand
CTGCCCCGCCTGACGGCCGCCGCCCTGGTGGGGGCCGCCCTGGGCACCTCGGGGGCCGCCATGCAGAGCCTGTTCCGCAACCCCATGGCCGACCCGGGCATCATCGGCGTCAGCGCCGGCGGGGCCTTGGGCGGGGTTTTGGCCCTGGCCACGGGGCTGGTCAACGTCTGGTACGGCTGGCTGCCCACCCTGGCCTTCGGCGGGGCCCTGGGGGCCGCCCTGACGGTCTACTGGGTGGCCCACCGCCTGGGCCGGGGCACCGTGACCGACCTGCTCCTGTCGGGCATGATCATCAGCATCTTCCTCAACGGTGTCCTCAGCCTGGTGGTGGCCCTGATGGTGGACAATCTCCACGTCCTGCGGGAGATGATGTTCTGGCTTTCCGGCGGCCTGGAGGCCCGCTCCTGGTTCCACGTCCGGGTGGCCTTGGGCCCGGTGCTGGTGGGCATCGTGCTCATGATCAGTCAAGGAAAATCCTTCAACATTCTGCTCCTCAGTGATGAGGAGGCCCATACCTTGGGCGTGCGGACGGCGGCGGTGCGCCGGATTGCTTTGCTCGCCGCGTCCCTGGCTACGGGGGCCGCCGTGGCCATCAGCGGCATCGTGGGCTTCGTGGGACTCATCGTCCCCCACCTGGTCCGCCTGGCCGCCGGCCCCGACAACCGCATCGTGCTGCCGGCCAGCGCCTTGGGCGGCGGCGCCTTCCTGGTGCTGGCCGACACTTTGGCCCGAGTCCTGGTGGAGCCGGCGGAGCTGCGGGTGGGCATCATCACTGCCTGCCTGGGGGCTCCCTTCTTCCTCTGGCTGCTGGCCAAGGAGCGGCGCCGCACCCAGGTGTCCATTTTAGAAGGATGACAGAGGTGATGAATGTGCTTGATGCATGGACCAGGCTTCCCACGGGCGGCCGCGGACGTCGCCGCCGGCCGGCTGTGTTGATCCTCCCCTTCCTATTGATATTGATTTTGGCCGCCTGCTCGCCGGGCTCCAATACGTCGTCCACGTCAACGCCCCCTTCGTCGACGGACGCCGGCCGGGAAGAAGCGGCCCAGGAAGATGCCGCCCAGGATGCACCGGCCGCCAAGCAGGCGGGCATCGTCGACCCTGACAACCACGGCTGGCCCCGGGCGGTACGGGACGCCTTTGGCGATATCGTGGAAATCCCCGCCAAGCCTGAACGGGTGCTCACCTTGTCCCTGGGCCTGGACGAAGTCGTCATGGCGTTGACGGGCCCGGAGCGGTTCGCCGCCATCAGCGACATCGCCCGGTCGGGCTACAGCAACATCGTCACCCAGGCGGAGCAGGTTCCCGCAACGGTCATCAACGACTTGGAATACATCCTGGGGCTGGCGCCCGACATCCTGCTGCTGGACGGCATGGCCCAGCCGGAACTGGTGGCCCAGGCCCGGGACGCCGGCCTGACGGTCTTCATCACCGACCTGCATGACACGGTGGGCGACCACCTGGCCAACATCCAACTCATCGCCTACATCCTGGGCGAAGAGGAAGCCGGCGCTGTCCTGATGGAGAAGGTGCAGCAGCGGGTCGACGCCCTGGCCGCCCTCGTGGAGGAAGCCTCGGCCGGCCAGCAGAAGCCCCGGGTGGTCCACCTGGCCCCCAATTTGTACGTTCCCGGATCCGCCACCACGTCTGAAGAATTCATTACCCGGGCCGGCGGCATCAACGCTGTATCAGAAGCCGGCTTGGTGAGCTGGCAGCAAATATCTTTGGAAAAGCTGGTGGAGATGGCGCCCGAGGTCATCGTCCACGATGAGTACGACGCCGACCGGCTCCGCAGCGACATTTTGGAGCATCCGGCCATGGCCGATGTGCCCGCCGTGCGCGACGGCCGCATTTACGAAATCCCGTCCCGTTACCTGACCACCCTCTCCTTCTGGAACATCCGCGGCGCCGAGGAGCTGGCCCGCCACCTGTGGCCTGAGGCCCTAGGGAGTGTTATCTTTGAAGACTTCGATTGGTGACTTGGGGGCCGGCCGGGTGGCGCGGGTGGCTTCGACGGCACCGCCGGCAGCGGCACCTCGTGCCCCGGCGCAACCGGCGACTGCACCGCGGCTCCCGGCAGATCGGGGGCCTGAGCCGGAAGGGCCGTCTTCAGCCCAGCCTGCACCGGTACCGCTCCTGAAAGCCGAGGCCGTCAGCTACGCCGTCGGCAAGCACACCCTGGTGGACCAGGTCAGCTTCCACCTGGTGCCGGGGGAATACTGGGGCATTGTGGGCCCCAACGGCGCCGGCAAGACCACGCTGCTGCGGCTGCTCTGCGGCTTTCTCAAGCCCAGCTCCGGAGCTGTCCATGTGGCCGGGCAGCGGGTTGACTCCTTGCAGCCCAACCAATTGGCCCGCCACCTGGCTCTGGTCCCCCAGGACTCGGGCAGCGAACTGGATTTCACCGCCCTGGAAGTAGTGCTCATGGGCCGGTTCGTCCACAACTCCCGCTGGCGGGAATCGCCGGCCGACCGGCAGATCGCCCTGGAGGCCCTCCAGGCCGCGGGCGCCCGGCACTTGGCAGACCGCACGTTCCGCACCCTGTCGGGGGGCGAGCGGCAGCGGGTGGTCCTGGCCCGGGCCCTGGCCCAGGAGCCGCAGATCCTGCTGCTGGACGAACCCACGGCCAATCTGGACCCCCGCTTCCAGCTGGCGGCCATGGAAACGGTGCGCCAAGCAGTGGATGCCAACGGCATGGCGGCCCTGGCCGCCCTCCACGACCTCACCCTGGCGGCCCGCTACTGCGACAAGTTGCTGCTCCTCCACCAGGGCCGTGTGGTGGCGGCCGGCCCACCGGAGACGGTGCTGCAGCCCGTCATCCTAGCTGAAGTCTACGGGGTCACCGTCACCGTGGAGCGGCATCCCCGCCTGGGCCATTTGGTGGTGCTGGCCGACAGCCTGCTGCCGGCTCCATCCTGGTAAAGGGGGCACGGTCCCGGCCGATCAGGCACTGTTTCACCCGAACGGGCAAGGTCCCGGCCGATCCGGTACATTACAATAAGGAACCAGGCACAATTCTCGAATGAAGCCGACGCCAAAGAGTCCGCAGCATTTACCGAGGGGCCGATGGGCCGTGCAGATTCAGCCCGGCTACCAGCAACTGGGGCCAGATAAAACTCCATACGAACTCATAGGTGGGGCCGCCACCATCGACCGCCTGGTGGAAGCCTTTTACCGGCGCGTGGCCCAGCACCCGGTGCTGAAGCCCATCTTTCCCGATGATCTGGAGCCGGTTAAGGAGAAGCAGCGGGCCTTCCTGACCCAGTTTTTCGGCGGTCCTCCCCTGTTCTCCCATCGGTACGGGCCGCCCATGCTCCGGGCCCGTCACCTGCCCCACCCCATCACCCCCAAGGGCACTGCAGCCTGGCTGGAGTGCATGCGGGCGGCCATGGACGAAGCGGGCATCACCGGGCCTCTAGGCGACGCCCTGTTCCAGCACCTGACCAAGACCGCCCATCATATGATCAACCGCCCCGACGACTAACCCTCGCCGGCGGCCGGGCTCTCACCCAACCGGTCGGGCTGGGCGGCACCCACCGGCGCAACCCATTGGTATCCGTCTAATTCCTCCGGGGGTTCCTCCTCCAGGAGCCTCAAGGTCTTCCGGTACCGGTGGGCTTCCTGCTCCACCTTCTGGGTCACCGGGTCCTCCCAACGGATGGGCCGCACAGGCATCAAGTTGCCGATCATCTCCCGCAGCCTGTTCAAGGACAAATCCTCGGGATGCACGGTGATCAGGTGAATCTCCCGGGTCATCAGCAGGGCCGTCTTGATGAGATCCCGGGCCCTTTGGGCCTGGACCGCCGCCGGGTCGGAAAACTTCTCAGTAGTCCGGTAATGCTGGGGCCCGTTGAACTCGAAGGCGACCCGGGCGCTGGGGTAGTACCGGTCCACCTCCAGCCGCTCCTGGGTGCCCGGGTTGATGATGAAGCCGGGCCGGGCGTTGTCCTCGAAGTCCGGGTCGGGCACCAGGACGTTGAGCATTTCCTTCATGATGGCTTCGCCCTTGAACTCCTGGCGCTTTATGCGGTAGCCCACGTTGACCCGGACCCATTGCCGCATGGCCCTGTGGGGGTCGGCCACTATATAGTTGAAGCTGCGGATGCCCGGGCGGCGCTCCACCTTCAGCCAGCCGCCCTCGGTCAAAGCCCGCACATAGCCGCGGACGGTGTTGGCGCTGCCGATGCCTGCCAGGGCGGCCAACTGGTCTTGCCGCATGGGCATGGGCTGCTCGGGCTCCGGCTCGGCCTCCACCGCCATCAGGGCGTACAGGGCCTTGGCTTCCGGCGGGACGGCCGCGTGCTGGATCAGATATGCCGGCAACGTAACCGTCGGGCCGCCCGGAGGCAGCAGGGTGTACCGGGTCCGGTGGGGCCCCGCCGGCCTTTCCATCAATAAATACTTGTGGCTGACCAGTTCCTCCAGGTGGTGCTGGAGGCCGCCCCGGGATCGAATCCCGCTCAGCGAAAACAACATAGTATTGGAAGCCAGGCACGATATGGCGTCCTTGGGGCACAGGCTGGCCAGCAGCATGTAAATGAACCGCGACCGCAGGGTCAGGTTCCGGTCGGTGATGAGCTTCACCGGAACCTTGATCTCCCACCATGGTTCATGTTCCATCTAAACCACCTCATGGCTTCCAGGTTTTGCCATTTTCTTCTATGGGGATTGGTGCCGATCCTGCTGTGGGGGGGAAAAATTTTGGTTTGCGGCGCATTATTTTGCGGCGGTGGAGTCCGGCAGCTCGACTACGGGGAGATTCCGCAGAATCGATATAGAAACTTCTTGAGCCTATAGGGCAGAATTTTGAGGATTTGGTGCTTACCCCGTCAAAATTTGCGCCCGCCAGACAGCCCGATCAGGGCCTAGTTGACAAAATACCTGATTATTTTGGAAATAGCCCCCTTCGGGGCCGGGAAAAATGACCAAAATCGCAGATTTTGTACACATCAGGCCGGTTTCGGTTGGGTCATTGTTTGTGGATCAACAAATAATGGCGGAATATCGGCCAAAAACCAAAGGCAACAGGACGGTCCGAGGGCCCGGCGAAACCAAAGAATAGCCGGGTGCCTGCAGCAAGGCCGGCAACCATGGCCGGGAGGTTACTGAACATGGCTCAAGTCCACCTAATCGACCATCCCCTGGTCCAGCACCAACTGACCATCCTGCGGGATAAGGAGACGCCGCCCGAGCAGTTCCGGCCTTTGGTGAAAGAACTGTCCCTACTGCTGGCTTATGAGGCCGCCCGGAACCTGCCCACCACGGAAACCGAACTGGAAACGCCCGTCGGCCCCACCCGGGGAGTGCGCCTGGCCGGGCCTGTCTGCCTGGTACCCATCCTCCGGGCCGGCCTGGCCATGGCCGACGGCATCCTGCGCCTCTTCCCCAACGCCCGGGTGGGCCACATCGGTCTGTACCGGGATCCCGACACCACCCAGCCGGTGACTTACTACAGCAGCTTCCCGCCGGACGTGAAAAACCTGCCCATACTGGTGCTGGATCCCATGCTGGCCACCGGCGGCTCCGCCGTGGCCGGGGTTCGCATGGTCAAAGAAGCCGGCGGGCAGGCCATCTCCTTCCTGGCCCTGGTGGCGGCGCCCGAAGGCATCGCCGCCTTCCACAGAGCCCATCCCGACGTGCCGGTCTACACCGCCGCCGTCGACCAAGGGCTCAACGACAAAGCCTACATTGTCCCTGGACTGGGAGATGCCGGCGACCGGCTGTACGGAACCTGACCCTACTCAAACCCCTGCCGCACCAAGGGCTGGCCCTGGGTCAACTCGGCCTGCTTGGCCAGGTCGGTCTCCAAGTCGTCCTGGACGCTGATGTCGGACAGGTCGACGCCCGACCGGTGGGCCGAGCGGATGATGAGATGCCCTGCGATGGGTGCCGTCAGGAACACAAAGACGATGCCCAGCAGCAGCCGCACGTTGATCACGTCGTGCATGATCCAGAAATGAATGAAGGCCGCCATCAAGATGCTCAAGATGCCCAGGGTGGTGCTCTTGGTGGCCGCATGGGCCCGGGTGTACACATCGGGCAGCCGCAGGAAGCCCAAGCTGCTCAAGGCCGACAGGGCCGTCCCGAACAGCACCAGCACCAGCACCAAAACCTTAATCGCCGCCACGTTCGATCACGACCCCTCGTTCGATGAACCGGCACAGAGAAGTGGTGCTCAAAAAGGCCAGGATGCCGATGAGCAAGATGATGTCCAGGTAAACCTGGGTATCCATGATGATGGACAGAACGCCCACCATGCCCACGATGGTGTAGCTGATGGAATCCAGGGCCAGAATCCGATCCTGCAGCGACGGCCCTTTGATCACCCGGTAAAGGGCGATGATGACCGACAGGCTAAGCACCGCCAGGGCCGTGTACCAGAAGGGTGTCAGGTTCACCGGGCCACCTCCTTGATGGCCTGCTCAAATCTGCGCTTGGAGGCCAGAATGCTGCTCTTGAACTCGTCGGCGTCCATGCCGTGGATGTACATGATGCCTTGGGCCGGGTCCACCTCCATGACCACCGACCCCGGCGTCAAGGTGATCAAATAGGAAAGGGCGGTAATCTCCCAATCGGACTTCAACTTGGTCCGCACCCGGAAGATGCCGGGCCGGATGTTCAGCCGGGGCCGGGTCACCTGGCCGATCACAACAAAGGTAGACTTGAACAGCTCCACGATGAACAGCCAGAGGAGCTTCCCCACGGCCACCACCTTGGTGCCGTAGAAGGGACGGTTGAAGAACCGCCGCATCAGGAAGACGAAAAGCAGGCCCACCAGGTAGCCGGTGAAAAAGCTCAAGAAGCTCCACGAGTTGTGGAACATCATCCACACCAGGGCTACGATGAGGTTCAGCAGGATTTGAAAGGTCACCGCCGGCCCCCCTTTCCTATGGCGTAGCGCCGCCCAAAACCGCCTCGATGTACACCGACGGGTCTACCATGACATCGGCGGCCTGCTGGACCAGGTCCATCACCCAGTCGGCTCCCAAGCCCAGGCCGATGACCAGCACCGCCAGCATGACGCCGGGAGCCAGGGCTTCCCGCCCCGTGGAGGGCGGCTCACCCTCCCCCATGGGCCGTTCCGCCCAGAAGCCGTTGATGAAAACTTTCATCAAGGAATACAGCACCATCAGACTGGTGAGGAGGCCAACGCCGGCCATTACATAATACTCGTTGGCCACACCGCCCTGGAGGATCATCAGCTTCCCCACGAAACCGCTCAAGGGCGGCACCCCGGCGATGGCCAAGGCCGTCAGGAAGAACAGCCACCCCAGCCACGGCCGGAAGGGCGACGACTCGTTGCTCTCCCCCAGCTGGGCCGTGCCCGCCAGGGCCAGGCCGATGATGTAGACCAGGGCTTTGGCGATCATGTCGTGCATCAAGTAGAACAGGGCCCCGGCCAAGGCCGTCCGGTGCAGCACCCCGATGCCGAAGACGATGAAGCCCACCGAAACAATGATGTTGTAGGCCAGAATCTTCCTAATGTGACCGTGGGAGATGGCGCCCAGAGCCCCCAGCAGCATGGTGATGCCCGCCAACCAGATCAAAGCCGTGTGGGTGAACTGCGGCTGGTGGTAGAAAATCAGGGTGAACATGCGCAGGATGGTGTAGATCCCCACCTTGGTCAGCAAAGCCGCGAACAAGGCCGCCACCGGCGCCGGCGGCACCCGGTAGGACCCGGGCAGCCAGATGTATAGAAACAAAGCCGACTTGGTGCCGAAGACGATGAGGAACAGCAGCCCCACCGTGGTCATCAGCCCGTCCTGGCCCGCCGCCGCCACCCGCTGGGACAGGTGGGCCATGTTCAGCGTCCCGGTGATGGAGTACATGTAGGCGATGGCCACGAAAAACACCGTGGACGACACCATGTTCACCACGACGTATTTAATGGATTCCCGCAGCTGCAGGCGCCCGCCGCCCAGGCTGATCAAGACGTACGAGGCCACCAGCATGACCTCGAAGCAGACAAACAAGTTGAACAGGTCGCCGGTGAGGAAGGAGCCGTTGACACCGCACAGGAGCAACATGATGAAGGGATAGACGTAGGTGCGGAGCCGCCCCTCGTCGAAGGCGCCGTAGCCGTACAGCACGCAGGCC
This sequence comes from Sphingobacteriaceae bacterium, assembly GCA_035303785.1. GTDB lineage: Bacteria > Bacillota > Sulfobacillia > Thermaerobacterales > RSA17 > DATGRI01. The sequence continues at coordinate 4,709 of DATGRI010000029.1, read as the reverse complement.
AGGGCCACCACCGACGCCGTGGCCACCAGGAGGCTCGACAGCATGTCGGCCACCAGGGCGATGCCGTAGGGCGCCTCCCAGCTTCCCAGGCTCAAAACTTGAATGCCCTCGCGGGAAACCCGCCCGACCAGGGCCAGAGACGCCGCCAGGGTCAAAAGGGCCGCCAAGCCGGCGATCCACTTCTGCAGCTGCACCCGGCCCGGGATGAAGACCAGCACGATGCCCGCCAGCAACGGGATGAGAAGGGGCATGACCACCAGGTTATTCATATTCCTGCCCCTTCAACTGGGTCATGTCATCGGTGCCCAGCACCACGTAGGTGCGGTAGGCCAGGACCAGGTATAAGGCCGTCAAGGCAAAGCTGATGACGATGGAAGTCAGGATCAAAGCCTGGGGCACGGGGTCGGTGTACTGGGTGACCCCCTCCCGCACCAGGGGCGCCGCGCCCTTCTTCAGCCCGTTGATGGCCATCATCATCAGGTGGGAGCCGTGGGTGAACAGGGAAAGCCCCAGGATGATCCGCAGCACCATCCGGCTCAGCGCCAGATATGTACCGATGGTTATGAGGATTCCCGCAACAATGGTGATGAAAATCTCCACGATGACTTCCCTCTGTCTTTCCTCAGCCGTCGTTGGCGATGGAAGTGATGATGGTCATGGTGGTGCCCACCACCGCCAGGTAGACACCCACGTCGAAAATCATGGCCGTGGCGATGTCCACCCGGCCGAAGGCGGGTACGTGTACCGCCACCACCCCGTGCTGCAGGAAGGGCGCCCCGAAGAGCAGCGCGCCGGTCCCCGTCAGCACGGAGATGAGGAGGCCGGCGGCCCCCACCTTCTTGAAATCCAGGGGCAGGCCCGCCGCCACGAACTGCTGGCCGAAGGCGATGTACAGCAGGACGAAGCCCGACGCCGTGATGAGGCCGGCGATGAAGCCGCCCCCGGGATGGTTGTGGCCAGCCAGCAGGATGTAGACGGCGAAGGCCAGGATGATGAAAATCAGCACCTTGGTGGCCGTTTGCAGGATGACGTCGGTGAACCTCACGAGCCCTCCCCCTCGGCCTTGGCCTGGCGCAGCTTGATCAGGGCGTAGACGCCGATGCCTGCCGCGAACAAGACCACGCTCTCCAACATCGTATCGAAGCCGCGGAAATCCACCAGCAGGGCGTTGACCATGTTCAAGGCGCCGGCCAGTTCATCGGACCGTTCGAAATAGGAGGCGATGGGCTCGAACACCTGGTAGCCCTGGGCCGACAGGCCGATTAGCGTCAAGGTGGTCCCCACCCCCACGGCGATAAGGGCGTTGATGGCGTGGACCGGCACACTGGGCAGGGCCTTGGGCATCCGGGGCAGGAAGTAGAAGCACAGCAGGAACAAGCCCGTGGAAATGGTCTCCACCACCAGCTGGGTCAAGGCCAGGTCCGGCGCCCGGAAGACCACGTAAAACAATGAGACGGTAAGGCCCACGGCGCTCAAGGAGATGATGGACGTCAGCCGGGACCGGCTGAAGATGATGGCCACCGCCGCCGCCACCACCGCCAGCCCCAGCATCAATTCGTAAATGCTGATGGGCGAGTTGCTCGACGCGTCCAGGGAGAAGGCGTTGAGCAGCAGCAGGGAGCCGCCCACCAGGCCGATGACGGCCAGGAAGATGTACGACAGGTAGTGGGCCAAATAGCCGGTCATGTAGGTCCGGGTCACCCGCCGGCCCAGGCGCTCGCCCCAGACCTGGCTGCCGTCGTAGAAATTGTTCAAGGAGATGCGGGCCGGCAGCCAGTCGTACACCGCCGACCAGCGGGGCAGCTGGCTGTACAGCACCGCCCCCAGGGCGATGACGCCCAAAGTCATGAAAAGCTCGGTGTTCAGCCCGTGCCAGGCTTGAATCTGCACGGGGAAGGGCTCCCCGGCGGGCACCAGGCCCGGCAGCACCGCCCCCACCGCCGGCCCCACCAGGCCGGCCACCAAGGCGTTGGGAAAGAAAAAGAAGCCCACCGCCAGAACCGCCAGCACCGCCGGCGCCAGGAGCATCCCCAGGGGCGCCTCCCGGGGCCGCTTGTCATGCACTTCCGGCCGGTAGGGCCCGGTGAACGGCCGCAAAATCAGCACCATACAATACACAAAGGTAAAGACGCTGGCGACCCAGGCGGCCAGGGGCAGCAGCGTAGCCCAGATCCAGCCGGTGGACCGGGCGGCGTCCAAGATGCCGGTGAAAAACATCTCCTTGCTGAGGAAGCCGCCCAACGGGGGCAGCCCGGCCATGGACAAGGCCCCTACGAGGGCGATGGTGAAGGACACCGGCATTACGCCCATGAGCCCGCTGAGGCGGCGCAGATCCCGGGAGCCCGTCTCGTGGTCCAAGATGCCCACCACCATGAACAGGCTCCCCTTGAAAACCGAATGGTTCACCAGGTGGAACAAGGCCGCCAGGATGGCGCCCACGGCCATGAGGGCCCCTTCCGCCCCCGCCGAGGGGCCCAGGGCCATGGCGCCGGCGCCCAGCACCGCCATGATGAGGCCCAACTGGCTCACGGTGGAGTAGGCCAGCATAGCCTTCAGGTCGTGCTGGCGCACGGCGGAGAAGGAGCCCCAGAACAAGGTGGCCAGGCCCACCAGCATGACGATCCACGCCCATTCCGGGCGGGCGCCGAACACCGGCGTGAGGCGGGCCACCAGAAAGACCCCGGCCTTCACCATGGTGGCCGAGTGGAGATAGGCGCTGATGGGCGTGGGCGCTTCCATGGCGTCAGGCAGCCAGATGTGGAAGGGCAGTTGGGCCGACTTGGTGAAGGCCCCCAAAAGGATGAGCAGCATGGCCGGTATGAAGAAGGGATGCCCGGCCATCTCCCCCGCCGTGGCAGTCATGGCGCTGATGCTGAAGGTGCCTGAGATGGCGTGGAGCCCGATGAAGCCCAGCAGCATGGCGAAGCCGCCGAACACGGTGATCATCATGGACTTCTGGGCGCCATACCGGGCCTTGCGCCGCTGATGCCAGTAGCCGATGAGCAAAAAGGAGGAAACGCTGGTTATCTCCCAAAAGGTGTAGAGGACTATCAGGTTGTCGGACAGGACGACACCCAGCATGGAGCCCATGAACAGCATCATGTAGGCGTAGAAATTGCCCAGGGCTTCCGTTTCCTTGTCCATGTAGTAGATGGAGTACAATACTACCAAAATTCCCATGCCCGTGATGATGAGGGCGAAGAGCAGGGCCAAGCCGTCCAGCCGGGCGGCGAAATGGATGTCCAGGGCCTTTATCCAGGCAAGGCTGCCTTGGACGGGCTCCGCATTATCGACCGGCAGGAACCGGAGGAAATGGCCGAACAGGGCCAGGGGAACCAGTATTACGAACCAGCCTGTATGGATTTGTCGGAAAATGCGAAAGAGGAAGGGGACAACCAGGGCAATAAGAAACGGTATGGCAATAGGCAGGTGCAGACCGAGCAACCGCATCCCCCCTCCTAGGCTACCGGCAACGGCGTCATTATACCGTAACGGCCTTCCCAGGCCAATTGTCCGGGCGGTGTGCGGCAATCGTCACCTTCAACCGACGGGAGAGGTGGACCTCAATTGACCAGCGGCAAGACGGACGAGAGTATTCTGGTATGCGTCTACTACGGTCCCAACGGCGAACGGCTGATCCGCAGGGGCTGCCAGCTTGCCCGGATGCTCAACTGCCCCTTGTACGTTCTGACCGTTGAGCCTCAGGCCGAAGAAGATCTGGACCTGGAGAAGGTGCAGTCCCTTTCCCGCCTGCGCCAGATCGCCGAAGAGCACGGCGCCAGGGAATACATCATCAAGTACAACGAGCAACGGCCGGTGGCCCACGTCATCCACGAAGTGGTCAAGGAGAAGAACATCACCCAGATCGTCATCGGCCAGACGGCCCAGAGCCGCTGGAAGGAAATCACCAAAGGCTCCTTCGTCAACGTGCTGCTGCATGAGGTGCCCTTTGTGGACATCCACATCGTGGCCATTCCCCGGGAGATGGAGACGGAGAACGGGGCCTTCGAAAAGGGTGTAAGGGGCTACCTGGTCAAGGACGAAAAGGGCTACCGCCTGAGCTTCAGGGGCGGCCCCGGCAAGGTCTACGAAGGCGTCTTCTACAAGGAGTTGGGCACCGACTTCAACAACGGCATCTTCCGCCTCGTCCGCAACGACGAAGAGATGGAAGTCCGCATCGTAGACGGCCAGGTGGGCGAGAAGGATTTGGAGTTGTTGATGAAATAAAAAGACGGGCCTGAACTTTCAGCGGGACAGGATGGCGATGACTCGCCCGTAGTGCACCCGCTACACGCCGGCATGGAAGGCAGCAAATCACTGTGCCGCGACTAACACCCGGGACCAGTCCCAATTGGTCTTTGCTGCACAACAGACCGGGCTGATAACGCCCCCGGGACTAGGCTTTGATTCCTCAACAGATGCTTCGACAACTAGGCAAACAGCCGACTCTTACCTTTCTCATCAGGTAACCAAAACCCAGTGCTTCGAAGGGCATTGCGTTCCGCTAAGTAATATAGACCGTGCTTGGCTATGTAGCTCAATCTTTCGAAGCGCATATCAATATCTGACTCGGGTTTGACAGTTATGGCCCGATCGCGGTGACGCGCGATCCCGGAAAGCCGCATGAAATGGGGATTCTGGTGTGGTAGGGGTAGCGTTCGGGCCGATTCTGTAGTGCCACGTATTACAGTTTGTGGTCTTTCTTGGTG
>DATGRI010000028.1 GCA_035303785.1 Sphingobacteriaceae bacterium | reverse complement strand
CGGCGTGGAAATCCAGCGCAAGGGCGTCTCGGGCCAGACCCACAACCAGCGCTTCAGCTTTTCCATGCAGATTCAAAACCCGGCCTTGACGGCCCAGATCATGGTGGCCGCCGCCCGGGCCTGCCTGCGCCAGCGCCCCGGGGCTTATACCATGTTGGAAGTGCCCCTCATCGACTTCCTGCCCGGCGACCGGGATGAATTACTGCGGCGTCTCGTTTGACGGCCGCTGCAGGCAAAAAGGCCGTGGGTGGCTGGCCACCCACGGCCTGTTGGCAAATGCTTCCCCGTGACCCCGTGTAACCCCCCGGAACTCAGCCTCGCTGGTCCAGCGGCACCCAGGGCATGTTGTCGTCGCCCACGTAGTTGCTTCGGGGACGAATCAAGCGATTGTCGCCGTGCTGCTCCAGTACGTGGGCAGTCCAGCCCGCCACCCGGCTGACGGCGAAGATGGGCGTGAAGACGTCGCTCTCCAAGCCGAGGGAATGGTACACGCTGGCGGCGTAGAAGTCCACGTTGGGATACAGGCCCTTTTCGTCGTGGACCACTTTCTCCATAACTTCGGACATCTCGTACCACTTGGTGTCGCCGGCCCGCTGGCCCAGCTCCTGGGACATCTTCTTCAGGTGGATGGCGCGGGGATCCATGGTCTTGTAGACCCGGTGGCCGAAGCCCATGATCCGCTCCCGGCGGCCCAAGGCGTCGATGACCCACTGCCGGGCCTTGTCCACTTCACCGATCGCCTTCAGGGTGCGCAGCACCTGCTCGTTGGCGCCGCCGTGGAGGGGCCCCTTCAGGGCGCCGATGGCCGAGGTGATGGCCGAATACATGTCCGACAGGGTGGCCGCCGTCACGCGGGCGGCAAAGGTGGAAGCGTTGAACTCGTGGTCGGCGTGGAGCACCAGGACCATGTCGAAGGCCCGGGCTTCCAGGTCATCGGGCCGTTCGCCCTTCACCATGTACAGGAAGTTGGCGGCATGGTTCAGTTCGGGATCGGGAGCCACCGGCTCCAAGCCCTTGCGCATCCGCTCGTAGCCCGCCACGATGGTGGCCATGGAGGCCGTCAAGCGGATGGCCTGATGCAGGTTGGCCTCCCGGGTGGTTTGATCCTTGTACTCGCTGGTATCAAAGGCGGACATAGCAGAAGTCAGGGTGCGGAGAACTTCCATGGGCTTGGCCGTGCGGGGGATAAGCCGCATCATCTGCCAGATCTCATCGGGCAGCTGCCGGTTGGCCTTCAGCTCATTGGAAAGGGCCTCCAGCTCCGACCGGGTGGGAAGCTTGCCGTACCAAAGAAGGTAGACAACTTCTTCGAAGGAGGCGTGCTCAGCCAGATCGTGAATGTCGTACCCCCGGTAGATGAGCCTCCCCTTCTGGCCGTCCACCCAACTGATGGATGAGTTGCCGGCTATGACGCCTTCTAAGCCGGCCTTTACGGGTGTCTCTGACATGACGTACCCTTCCCTCCTCGACAACCTTCGCCATGTTGCTGGTACAAATATATTTGAATGAAGCCTGAACGGGGCCAACAAAAATAGCCATGGCCGCGAGCCATGCTCACCATCTTACCGTTCGCCAACTTAACGATACTTACCTGCAATCAATTTTCATACCTTTAATTTTTAAAACGGGCGTAGGCCTCCAGGAGGATTTTGCGGGCGTACACCCGGTCCCGCCACCCCGCGGTGGCAGTGCTCTTGCCTTCCAAATGCTTATACTCCTGAAAGAAATGTTCTACTTCGGCCAACAGGTGGGGCGCCACATCCTGCAGCGAGCGGATGTGCCGCAGCCGCGGGTCGCCCACCGCCACCCCCAGCAGCTTGATGTCCGCCTCGGCCTCGTCTTCCATCAAGAGCGCGCCCACGATGCGGGCCGCCACCCGGCAGCCGGGGAAGGTGGGGCTGGAGATGAGCACCACCACATCCACGGCGTCGCCGTCTTCCGCCAGGGTATCGGGTACGAAGCCGTAGTCGCCGGGGTAGTGCATGGCCGTATACAGAACCCGGTCCAGGCGCATAGCCTTGGTTTCGGGGTCGTATTCGTATTTGTTGCGGCTGCCTTGAGGAATCTCGATGACCACGTCCACGACCAAATCTTCGTTGTCGTCCAGCAGGCCTGCCGGATTTGCATCGGTACGTTCGTTCAATGGCTTGAATACCTCCAATGTCGTGGTTCCCGGCGCCGGGGCGATTCCCTGCCGGGGAAGGAAAGCCCGTGCCGCGGGCGAAACGGGAGTTTATGGGCAAACAGGGCCGGTGAGATGCCGGATCCGCCATGGAGGGATGTCATGTCCGCACAAGTTTTCGATTTGTCTGTCGCCGAAACGAAGATGTTGGATCTCAACCTGCTGGGGGAGCCTGAGCGCCTGTCGGGCTTTCTCGTCCTTGCGCCGCGGCCGGCCATCGTGGATCCCGGCCCCACCCGCAGCGCGGAAATCTGGCTGAACGCGCTGGATGCCCTCAACATTCCCCGGGACGAAGTGGCCTATATCATCCCCACCCACGTCCATCTGGACCACGGCGGCGGAACGGGCACCTTGGTCAAGGAGCTTGCCAAGGCCCAGGTCATCGTCCATCCCCGGGGCGCGGCCCACATCGTGGACCCCAGCCGCCTGGTCCAAGGGGCCCAAGGGGTGTTCGACGGCAAGGTAGAGGAATATTTCGGCCTGCCGGAGCCGGTGGCCGAGGAGCGGGTGACCGCCGTCGACCCCGACCACAGGCTGGATCTGGGGGGCGGCCACGTCCTGCGCTTCATCGACGCCCGGGGCCACGCCCGGCACCAGTTCATGATCCTGGACGAAGGCACAGGCGCCCTGTTCGCCGCCGACGAGATCGGCATGCGCTATCCCTACTTGAGCAAGCCGGGCGACGACTACATCCTGCCCACCACGGCGCCCAACCAGTTTGATCCCGAGGCCATGAAGGCATCCAACCGCTGGGTCCGGGAAATCCGCCCCGAACTTATCGGGTTCGGCCACTTCGGCGTCAACACTATGGATCCCGTCCTGGTCACCGAGCGGGTGGAGGAGCAGGTGGACGCCTTCACCAGCCTGTTGGACAAGGCCGACACGGTGGACCACGAAACCATGAAGCGGCTGCTCCTGGACCACGTCCGGGCCGACTTGGAGAGCCGGGGGCTCCCCTGGGATGACCAGGTGGAGGCCATCATGAACTACGACCAAAACCTGAACGGCCTCGGTCTGGTTTTCTACTGGCAGTACCTGCAGAAGCAAAAGGAGCAGCAAGGCTCCTGACCTGTATTTGCGGGCGGCCCCCTGGCGGGGGCTGCCCCCTTTTTGGCTGCCCGTCCCTGCCGGGCAAGCATACCCTTCCGGGCCGCTCATAGTCTCTAGAAAGAGTCGTCCCATGCGAGGAGGTGACTGCAACGTGGGAAGTGAGTTGGCCCTGCCCGGCGGCAGGCTGGGCAGGCGGACCCTTGTTTGGGTTCTTGTGTTGGGCATTGTTCTGTGCATGGGGCTGGTCTTACCCGGCTTGGGGGGAGCCCATGCCCACTTGACCGGCTCAACGCCCAAGCCCGGTGAAACCTTGACCGAATTGCCGTCCAACTTCAGCCTGGAGTTCGACGAGCCGGTGGAGCCCGCCGTCAGCCAGGTCATCTTGGTGGACGCCCAGGGGGAAACGGTGGAAGGCACGTCCCTGCGGGGTGAAGGCAACACCTTGTTCCTGGATGTGCCGGCTTTGGCCGCCGGTGAGTACGCCCTCGTCTGGGAAGTAATGTCGTCCGACGGCCACCTGGTGGATGGGGAAATTCCTTTTGCCGTGACCCAGGAGGCTGTGGCCCAGGCCGACGTTGATCCTGATTCCCCGCCCGACTCCGTGGCCGGTGACCCCGATGCCGATGCCGGCGCGGAGCCGGCCGAAGCCGAAGCCGGCGAGGATCTCCCGGCGCAAGGGGATGACGCGGACCAGGCCCCTGAAGACGGCCAGGGCGGCCGGATGAATTGGATCTGGTACCTGCTGATCCTGGTCCTGCTGCTGTTGATCCTGCGGGGCCGGCGCCGGTGAGCCGCCTCCGTAAAGCATTTAGGCAAAGCACCTAGGTGAGCAACCGGCCGGCGGTGCCGTTGGTTACTTGGTAGTGGCGACAGGGTCCATCCAACGGGTGGGCCCTGTTTTGTTTGCGGTCCAGGATTACATGGGCGGCGGCTGCTGGGTTAGCCAGGCCGTCACGGCGGCCACCAGGAGGACGCCCACCGCCTCCAGCCTGAGGACCAGGCCTACCGCCCTCACCAGGCGGGCCCGGTCCCGGGGTGAGGGTGCCCCGTCATGGGCCGGCAGCCGCTCCAGCTGAGGCATCAGCAGCCATCGGTTGATTAGGGCCGTACCCCCCGTCAGAACGAACAGAACCAGCTTGGCCGCCAGGGACTGGCCGTAAACCGTGGTGAACATGGTGGCGGGCCTGAGGCCGTACCACAGCGCCAGGGCGGTGCCCGTCAGGAGGAAGACGGCCACCACACCCGTGCCCAGGCGGGACATGCGCAGGAGCAGCTGGTTCAAGGATGCCAAGGAGACGGCCGGTGATCGGGCGAGGCGGCGCCACGGCAGGAGGGCCAGCAGCCACAAGGTGCCGCCCCAGGCGGCAGCGGCGATCAAATGAGCGCCCGTCGCGGCCCATGACAGCCACGGCATGGAGCCGGTGCGGGCGTGGCCGCCGCCGGACTGCAGCAAGATTGCCGCCAGAAATAGGACATGAAACACCGCCGGGGGGATAGGCCTCCCGCCCTGCCCGCGGGTTCTTCGACCTGCGGCGGCGGTCCCCAGCAGTAAGAGGGCGACGAGGGTGCCGGCCAGCCAAACCCGGCCCACGCCGGTGCGGGTCAAAACGATGGCCAAGGTTTGCAGGAATGCCCCCAGGCCCGGCTGCCGCTGCAGACCGGCGGTGGTGGCGGCTGCTGTCAGGATCGGGCCCAGCAGGACCAGCCCGGCCCCAACCAGCACAATGCCCGCGGCCGGGGGCCGTCCTGCCGCCACCGGGCGCCCGCCGGAAGGCCGGCGCCGGGGGCCGCGATCCAGGGGCTCCATGACCCAGGGGGCTGCAACGCCGCCCCCCACCAAAAAGAAAACCCCACTGACCTGCAGGAATTTGCCCAAAAAGGCCAGGGGCGCCAACTCCCAGCCTCCCTCCCGAGCGGCGGCAGCCGGCGCCCCTTTCCAGCGCGCGGGGTTCCCCTGAGCCGTTCAGGCCCGCCGGTCCGCCCATGGCGGAATTCCCGGCCGGGCTGTACCGGCTCCAAAACTCAACTCAGCCGGCCGCGCAGCCGCCGGCGCCGGTGTTGGCCGCTCCCGTTGCCAGTTCTTCGGGAGTCGCCTCCCGCTCCACGGGGACACCCACCATGCTCCCCCACTCGGTCCACGAGCCGTCGTAGTTGCGCACCTTGGGGTAGCCCAGCAGTTCCTGGAGGGCAAACCAAGAAACCGACGCCCGTTCACCGATACGGCAATAGGTGATGATTTCCTTGTCGGGTGTGATGCCGCGACTCTCGTACAGGGTCCGCAATTCGTCGGCCGGCTTGAAGGTGCCGTCGGGCCGGACGTTCTCGCCCCACGGGATGTTGGCGGCGCCGGGGATGCGCCCGGGCACCTGGGCGCCCTCGTTGGGCAGGTGGGGCGGCGTGAGGCGCAGTCCCTTGTATTCCTCGGGGCTGCGGACGTCCACCAAGGCCAGGTCAGCCTCTCCCAACCGGCTGTTGATGTAGGTGCCCAAGGCCCTGATGTTGTCGGTGCGCTGGGCCGGCCGGTAAACCGACGGCGCCGGCGTGGGCACCTCCGTCGTCAGGGGGCGCCCCTCGGCTTCCCACTTGGCCCGCCCGCCATTGAGCAGGCGCAGGTTCTGATGGCCCAGCATGCGGAAGAGCCAGAAGGCATAGGCGGCGAACCAGTTGCTGTTGTCGCCGTACAGGATCACCGTCGTCTCCGGCGTCACCCCGTAGCGGGACATCAGGGCCGAGAAGGCCTCCTGGTCGATGAAATCCCTGATGACCGGATGGCGCAAATCCTTGGTCCAACTCAGGCTGATGGCCCCCGGTATGTGACCGGCGGCATACAGGCTCTCGTCCTCACTCACCTCGAAAACCTGGAGCCCCGGCTCTTCCAGCCGTTCCGCCAGCCAGTCCGTCTCCACCAGCACGGGATTGGCGTAACCTGCACTCACAGCACCTCACCCCTTACTCAACTATTCTAGTCAGGTTAGTCGGAATTGCTTTGTTTATATCAAGCTGGCGGGTGAGGGGTCAATAGGCAGCAGGGCGAAATTTGGGAATTTCTTTCGTACGGCTACTGATGCGGACCGGTCCGGCCCGGCGCCTTTAGCCCAGGCGATGGGCTTATTGCCTAGCCCAGGGCCGCTCCTGGGCACCTTTAGCCCAGGCAGGCAACTTATTCCGCGATTCTAATTCCCTTTTCCACCTGATCGCCTGGGAATAAGCCCTCTGGCTGGGCTTCAGGCGCCCAAACCACCTAGAAGGCACTGCGATAAGCCCAGGTGGTGGGCTAAAGGGTCAGAGCCGCACTCCCGGGCCGGGCCGCCGAGGCATAAGCCCATGGCTTATGGGGCTTGATCGCACCGCCAGGCTGGGAACGCTGGGGCATAAGCCCATGTGGAGGGCTAAGGGTCATGGCTGCACCTCCGAGCCGGGCCCGCCGAGGTGCAAGGCCAGGTGGTGGGCTTATGGGGGCTTGACTGCACCGCCGGGCCGGGTCCGCTGAGGCTTAAGCGCAGCAGCTGGGCCTATTTCGTCTCCGAATCCCGGTTGAGAAGGGGTTAAGCCCAGGGACGAAGCTTATTGCCTGGAATGACCGGCTGTGAAAAGGGCAAAGGGCCAAAAATAAGCCCAGGGAGTGGGCTTCACCTACCCACTCCCCCACAGGCGGAGAGCAATAAGCTGACTGGAAAGGCTTAAGGGTTGCTGGGCCTGCGTTGCCGGGCCGGCCTTGCTTGGCCGGAGTTGCCGGGTCGGCCCTGCTGGGCCGGCGTTGCAAGGCGGGGTTACGGGCCGGCTCTGGCGGGCAGGCCTCGTCGCCCATCCGGGCGCCGGCCCGGGACAGGCTCATTCCTCCCGCAGATCCGCGACTTGGCCCTGGGTGATCTCGACCAACTGGGGCGGGGTAATGGGGAAAATGGCCTGGGGCGTCCCCCCTGCGGCCCAAATTTCCTGGTATTGCAGCAAGTCTTCATCTACATAGGTGGGCATGGCCCGCTGGTGCCCTACGGGCGGCACGCCTCCTACGGGAAAGCCGGTGATTTCCCGCACCATCTTGGCCGTGGCGGGCGCCACCGGCCGGCCCAACAGGCGGGACAATTTATCCACACAGACCCGGTTGCTCCCCGAGGCGATCACCAGCACCGGCTCCCCGTCTTCGGTGGTGAAGATAAGGCTCTTGGCGATCTGCCCGATGGTTGTGCCGATGGCGGCGGCCGCTTCGGCGGCGGTGCGGGTGCTCTCGGATAGTTCTTCTACTTGGGCCGCAACGCCCCGTTGTGACAAAGCCGCCTGAACCCGCTGCACGTTGGGATGCATGGACACACCTCCCCTGTTGCTATCCCTTTGCCAAAGGAGTGGATTTGCCTGCCCGCCCATGGCCGGTAAGGGCCGCCCCGGCCAGGGCCGGGAAGATGCGGGCGGGTCCAGGCAGGCGAGGGCGCCGTGGGGCAGGATACCGACAGGACCATGCGAAGAAAAATTGTGGAAGGAGGCAGTGGATGCTATGAGCCATCAACTTAGGTGGCTGGGCCATGCGGCCTGGGAACTGACCACCGCCGACGGCACCGTCCTGCTCTTCGACCCCTGGTTGCGGGGCAACCCCAAGGCGGCGGCCAAGATCGAAGACCTCCGCGCCGACTACGTCCTGATCACCCACGACCACGGCGACCACGCCGGCGACCTGCCCGCCGTCGTCCAACAAACGGGAGCCACGGCCATCGCCCAGCCTGAAACCATCAGCGCCTATAAGGAAAAAGGCTTGCCCGGGGACAAGACCATCGACATGAACATCGGCGGCTCCGTGGCCTTGGGCAACATCACCGTCACCATGACGTCGGCGGAGCACTCCGCCGCCACGGGCACCCCGGCGGGATACATCGTCACCCTGTCCGACGGGAAGCGGATCTACAATGCCGGCGACACGGGCATCTTCCCCGGCATGGCCCTGCTGGGAGAACTGTATCCCATCGATGTGGCCCTGCTGCCCATCGGCAGCCACTACACCATGGACGCCTACCAGGCAGCCCATGCCCTGCGGCTGCTCAAGCCCAAAGTGGCCATACCCCAGCACTTCGGCACCTTTCCCCTGCTGGCCGCCTCGGCCGACGAATTTGTCGCCCTGGCAAAGGAAACGGCCCCAGACACCCAGGTGGTGGTGCTGGAGCCGGGGGAAACGTACCAGTTTTAAGTTGACGGGTGCAACCCAGGGGGCCCGGCCTCCCCGGCCGGGCCTTCCTTATATCGCCTCGGGCCGCTGGGCCCTTGGACGCCAGCCCTTGGAAGCAGGCCCTTGGAGGCCGGCCCTTGAAGGCCGGCCCTTGGAAGCAGGCCCTTAGACACCGGCCCTCAGAAGCCGATGGCCAGGCCGTCCTTGCGGGGATCGGAGCCGGCCAGGAGCACGCCGGTCTCGGCGTCCCGCATGATGACCTGGCCACCGCCGAAGCCGAAGTACTCCTTGGCGTCGGGACCGGGCGCCGAGATGGCGTGGCCCCGGGCACCCAGGGCCTTCCCCACCAGCTGGTTGGCGCCGGGCTCCAACAGCACCCGCGTGCCCTCCACGTAGCGGAACCGGGGCGCGTCCAGGGCCTGCTGCACATCCATGCCGAAGTCCACGATGTTCACCAGCACCTGCACGTGGCCCTGGGGCTGCATCAAGCCGCCCATGACCCCGTAACTCATGAACAGTTGGCCGTCCTTGGTCACCATGGCCGGGATGATGGTGTGGTAGGGCAGCTTCCGGGGCGCCAGGTGGTTCCGGTGCGCCGGATCAAAGGAGAACATGGCCCCCCGGTTCTGGAGGACGATGCCCGTCTCCCCCGCCACCATGCCGGACCCGAAAGAATAGAAAATGCTGTTGATGAAGGACACAGCGTTGCCCTGACCATCAACCGCAGTCATGTAAACGGTATCAGACACTTGCGGATGGCCGTGGCTGGGCTCGGCGATGGCCCGGTCCATACTGATCAACTCCCGGCGCCGGGCGGCATAGGCCGGGGAAAGCAACTCCTCCACGGGCACATCGGCCAGTTCGGGATCCGCCACATAGTGCCAGGCGTCGTGGAAGGCCAGCTTCAAGGCCTCGATGGCCAGGTGCCAGTAGTCGGGGCTGGTGTAGCCCATGGACGCCACCGGCTCCTGCTTCAAGATGTTCAAGGCCATCAGGGCGATGATGCCCTGGCCGTTGGGCGGGCACTCATAGAGGCGGTAGCCCCGGTAATCGACGCTGATGGGCTCCTGCCATTGAGGCTGGTGCTGGCGGAAATCCTCCCGGGTGAGGAGGCCCCCCTCGGCGGCGATGAAATCTACCATCTGCTCCGCCAGTTCACCTTCGTAGAAGGCCTCCCGGCCGCCCTGGGCGATGGCCTCCAGGCTGCGGGCCAGTTCCGGCAGCCGCACCACTTCCCCCGGGCGCGGCGCCCTGCCCCCCGGCAGGAACACCCGGGCCGAGTTGGGATGGGACTGCAGCACCGGCACCGCCGCCTCCCAATCCATGGCCGTGATGGGCGCCACGGGAAAGCCGTTGCGGGCATAGTCGATGGCGGGCTCCAGCAATTCACCCAGCTTCATGGTGCCGAACCGCTCCACCAGGGCCGCCCAGCCCGAAACGGCCCCGGGCACGGTGATCGCCATGATGCCCCGCTCGGGCATGGACGAAAAGCCCCGCTCCCGGTAGGCCTCGATGGTGGCGGCTGCGGCGGTGCGGCCGCTGGCGTTGAGGGCGTGGACCTTCCCGGTCTTGGCTTCGTACACCAGGGCGAAGGCGTCGCCCCCGATGCCCGTGCTCATGGGTTCCACCACGGCCAGCACGGCCGCCATGGCCACGGCGGCGTCGGCGGCGGTGCCGCCCCGGCGCAGAACGTCCAAGCCGGCGGCGGCGGCCAGGGGCTGGCTGGTGGCCACAGCGCCGTTACGACACATCACCACGGATCGGCGGGAGGGAAAGGCAGGAAGTGAAGCCGACAACCATCATCATCCTCTCGCTAATGATGGAAATCGGGTTACAGTGCAACTGAACCGTCCAGGCAAAGGTTCCCGGTGGACCGAACCAAGAAGCGGGCGTGCTTAGGATGATGTGCTCTCTTTAGCGACAGCCTTGTCCAGGATGTGGGGCAGGCAGAGCTCCACCGTACGGCGGGCCGTGCTCAAGTTCAACTCCTTGGCCGAAGGCATGTCCCCCCAGCCGGCACGGTTGCCCGTGGACATATCCCACGACAAGCCGGGATCCTGCCGGGCCGCCGCGGCGATTTCCGCCGGGTCGTCCCGCAAGGTGGCCGGCAAGGGATAGGGCGAAGAGGGCTGCCAGCGGTTCAGCCAGGAGGAAGGCACCTGGTCGGGCACTTCCTGGCCGCTGACGATCCCCCACACCAAGGTCCAAGCCCGGGGCACCACCCGCCAGATGTCGTACCCGCCGCCCCCCAAGGCCAGCCAGCGGCCCTGGGTCACATCCCTGGTCAGGACGTCCAGGCAGCGGGCGAACTGCTCCAGGCCTTCGGTGCTCAAATTCAGATGGGACAAGGGATCAAAATGATGGCCGTCGCACCCGTGCTGGCTGACGATGACGTCGGGTTCAAAGGCATGGATCAAGGCCGTCAGGGCCGACTCGATGACCTCCACCCACGAACTGTCGTCGGTGCCGGGCAGCAAGGGCAGATTGGCGGTGTAGCCCACGCCCGCCCCTTTCCCGATGTCCCCGGCGAACCCGGTGCCGGGAAAAAGGAAGCGCCCGTCCTCATGAAGGGAGACAGTCATCACCCGTGGGTCCTCGCTGAAGGCCTCCTCCACCCCGTCGCCGTGGTGGGCGTCGCCGTCGATGTACATCACCCGCCAGCCCCGGTCCAAAAACCGGTGAATGGCGGCCACGGCGTCGTTGTAGATGCAGAAGCCCGCCGCCCGGTCGTAAAAGGCGTGGTGCATCCCGCCCCCGGGGTGGAAGGCCCGGGTGACCTCCCCGCTGAGGATGGCCTCGGCCCCGGCCACACTCCCCGCCACGATGGCGGCCGCCGCCTCATGCATCCCGGCGAAGGCCGGGTTGTCCTCCGAATTGAAGCCGTAGCGGGCCGCCAACTCCCGCAGCTGGGGGTTGCGGGGATCGGCGCTCAAAAGCTTCACGGCCTCCACATACCGGGGATCGTGGACCCGCCGCAGCAGTTCCTCTACCCGGCCGGCCGGCCCCAGGCGCACTATTTCCCCTTCGGGCAACAGCCCCAAGGACTCCACCAGCTCCATCATCAGGCGCAGGCGGAGGGGCTGCATGGGATGATCCGGCCCGAATTCGTAGTTTAAGACTTCATCGGCCAGAACCCAGGCTGTACGCAAGACCCCGCCTCAACTCGCCCCGGCCCGCCAGCGGGGCCGGCTCGCCTCGTAAGCGGCGATTTTGTCTTCCAACTCCAAGGTGAGGCCGATGTCGTCCAAGCCCCGCAGGAGCATATGGCGGCGGAAAGGGTCCAGGGTGAACTCATGGCGAAACCCGGCCCCGTCCGTGACCTCACACTCCTCCAGGTCCACCGTCAACTGGTAGCCCGGAGTGGCTTCCACCCGTCGGAACAGTTCCGCCACGGCCTCCTCCGGCAAGGTGACCGGCAGCAGGCCGTTCTTAAAGCAGTTGCTGTAGAAGATGTCGGCAAAGGAGGTGGAGATGACGGCCCGGAAGCCGTAGTCCATGAGAGCCCAGACGGCATGCTCCCGGGAGGAGCCGCTGCCGAAGTTGGGCCCCGCCAGCAGGATGCTGGCCCCCTTGAACCGGGGTTCATTCAGGGGGAAGTCGGCCCGGGGCGTCTTGCCGTCGGCCTCGAAGCGCCAGTCGTAGAACAGGAACTGGCCGAAGCCCGTCCGCTCCACCCGCTTGAGGAACTGCTTGGGAATGATCTGATCGGTGTCCACGTTGCCCCGGTTCAGGGCCGCCACCAAGCCGGTGTGCTTGCGAAAGGGCTTCATACCAGGCTCCCCCTTTCTTCCCGCACCCACTGGCGGATGTCCACGAAGTGCCCCGCCACCGCCGCGGCGGCCGCCATGGCGGGACTGACCAGATGGGTGCGGCCTCCCCGCCCCTGGCGCCCCTCGAAGTTGCGGTTGGAGGTGGAGACGCAGCGCTCCCCCGGCTGCAGGATGGCGCCGTTCATGCCCAAGCACATGCTGCAGCCCGCATCCCGCCATTCGAAGCCGGCTTCCAGGAAAATCTCGTGCAGGCCCTCGGCTTCGGCCTGGGCCTTCACCTGCTGGGAGCCGGGCACCACCATGGCCTTCACCCCGGAGGCCACCTTGTGCCCCTTGATCATTTCGGCGGCCTCCCGCAGGTCCGACAGCCGGGCATTGGTGCAGGAGCCGATGAACACCTGGTCGATGGCGATGTCGGTTATGGGGGTGCCGGGGGTCAGGTCCATGTAGGCCAAAGCCCGCTCGGCCTGGCGCCGCTCGTTGGGATCATCGAAATCGTCGGGATGGGGCACCCGGTCGGTGACGGACGCCACCTGGCCGGGATTGGTGCCCCACGTCACCATGGGGGCCAAGTCGCCTACATGGACTTCCACCACTTTGTCGTATTCGGCCCCGGGGTCGGTGGGCAGCTGCCGCCATTCGGCCACCGCCTGCTCCCAGTCCTCGCCCTTGGGGGAATACATGCGATCCCGGGCGTACTCGAAGGTAGTCTCATCGGGGGCGATCATGCCCGCCCGGGCGCCGGCCTCGATGGACATGTTGCACAAGGTCATGCGGCCGTCCATGGACAGGGCCCGCACCGCCTCGCCGGTGTATTCCACCACGTAGCCCGTGCCGCCGGCGGTGCCGATCTGGCCGATGATGGCCAGGATCAGATCTTTGGCGGTGATGCCGGGTCCGGGCATGCCCACCAGCCGGATTTCCATGGTCTTGGGCTTCCAAAGGCGCAAGGTCTGGGTGGCCAGGACGTGCTCCACCTCGCTGGTGCCGATGCCGATGGCGAAGGCGCCGAAGGCCCCGTGGGTGGAGGTGTGGCTGTCACCGCAGACGATGGTCTTGCCCGGCAGGGTCAGCCCCAGCTCCGGGCCGATGACGTGGACGATGCCCTGGTAGGGGGAGTCCAAATCGAACAACTGGACGCCGAACTCCCGGCAGTTCTTCTCCAGTTCCGCCACCTGGCGGGCGGCGATGGGGTCGGCGATGGGCAGCCAGCGGTTCACGGTGGGCACGTTGTGGTCCATGGTGGCCACCGTCAGTTCCGGGCGCCGCACCTTGCGGCCCGCCAAGCGCAAGCCTTCGAAGGCCTGAGGTGATGTCACCTCGTGAACCAAGTGGAGATCGATGTAGATGAGGTCGGGCTTTCCGGGCTCCCTGTCCACAACATGAGCTTCCCATATTTTTTCGAACATGGTTCTAGGTGACAAAACCATCACCTCGGGTCCCGTAATGCACAATTACGCCGGCGTAATCATGGGAAAGGCGGACCGGCCCCGCCGGCCCGCCTTCACCCCTTCAACCGGTCAGCTTCCCGTGATCATCTCTTTCAGAGCAGCCCCCGGCGGGACGATGGGCAGCACGTTCTCGCTCTGCTTGACGATGATGTCCACCACAATGGGGCCGGGGTGGGCCAAGGCCTCCTGGATGGCGCCGGGCAGTTCTTCGGGCTTGGTGACCCGCATGCCCCGCACGCCGTAGGCTTCGGACAGCTTGACGAAGTCGGGCTGCCCGTCGAACACGCTGGCCGAAATGCGGCCGCCATAGAACAGGGTCTGCCACTGGCGCACCATGCCGTGGGCCTTGTTGTTGAGGATGAACATCTTCAGCGGCAGATTCTGCTCAGCCACCACGATGAGTTCCTGCACGTTCATCTGGAAGCTGGCGTCGCCGTCGATGCAAATGACCTGGGAGTCGGGATTGGCCATCTGGGCGCCGATGCCGGCGGGCATGCAGTAGCCCATGGTGCCCAGGCCGCCCGACGTCAGCAGCTGGCGCGGCCGCTTGTACTTGTAGAACATGGCCGCCCACATCTGGTGCTGGCCGACACCGGTGACCACCACGGCATCGCCCTTGGTGGCCTTCTCCAGCTCCTCGATGACCATCTGGGGCAGGATCTGCTCGCTATCCTTGTCGTACCTGTACGGATGCTCCGCCTGCCACGCCTTGATCTGGTCCAGCCACTCATCGTGGGGCACCACGGTGACTTCGGCCATGGCCTTGACCAGAGCCTCCAGCCCGAGCCGGGCGTCGGCCACGATGGGGATGAGGGTCTCCTTCACCTTGCCGTGCTCCGACGCGTCGGCGTCGATGTGGATGACTGTGGCGTTGGGGGCGAAATCGGCCACCCGGCCCGTGACCCGATCGTCAAACCGGGCGCCGACGGCGATGAGGCAGTCGGTCTGGGTAAGGGCCTGGTTGGCCGTGTAAGTCCCGTGCATGCCGGGCATGCCCATGAACAGCGGGTGGTCGCCGGGCATGGCGCCCAGGGCCATCAAGGTGGTGGTGGTGGGCAGGTTGGCTGCCTCGGCCAGAGCCACCAGGGCCTCATGGGCGTTGGCGGTGATGACGCCGCCGCCGGCGTACAGCACCGGCCGGGCCGCCTGGGCGATCTGCCGGGCGGCTTCGGCAATGAGGTCAAGATCGGGCTCCTGGAGCTTAACCTCCACCCGGGGACGCCGCTGCCAGGCCTCGGCGGGGACGATGGACTGGAGCACATCCCGGGGGATGTCCACCAGCACCGGCCCGGGACGCCCGGCCACCGCCAGGGCGAAGGCCTCCCGCAGGATGTAGGGCAGGTCCATGGGATCCATGACCACGTAGTTGTGCTTCGTCACGGGCAGGGTGACGCCGAAGCAGTCGGTCTCCTGGAAGGCGTCGGTGCCCATGACGGAGCGGGGCACGTTGCCGGTGATGGCCACCACGGGAATGGAGTCCATGTAGGCGTTGGCCAGGCCGGTCACCAGGTTGGTGGCGCCGGGCCCCGAGGTGGCGATGCAGACGCCGGGCTTGCCGGTGATGCGGGCGTACCCGTCGGCCGCCAGGGCCGCCGCCTGCTCGTGGCGCACCAGCACGTGGGTGAAATCCGTCACCCCGTGGAGGGCGTCGTACAGGGGCAGCACGGCACCTCCCGGAATGCCGTACACCACCTCCACGCCCTGTTCCTTCAGGACTCTCACAACTGCTTGGGCACCAGTCAAGTTTTCATCAACGTCCGGCTGCGACGCCATCACCGGATGCTGCTTGAGCACGGTATCCATAAGCACCCTCCTCTCGGCTGCCATTCATATTCCCGTTTTCACGACGACCTGGATTCAAACGTTGCACAACCCGGCGGCGGATGGCGCTGCCCACCACGTCCGTGCTGGCCGGCGCAGCACCCGGAGGCGCCACATCCGGGGTCCACGGCCCTTCCCGCAGCACCTCGTCCACGGCCCCTTCAATGGCCTGGGCCTCCCTCTCCCGGCCAAAGGAGTGCCGCATCATCATGGCCACCGACAATATGGTGCCGATGGGATTGCTGATCCCCTGGCCGGCGATGCTGGGAGCCGAACCGTGCACAGGCTCGTACAGGGCCGGCCGCCCGGGCATGCTCAAGGAGGCCGAGGGCATCAGGCCGATGGAGCCTACCAGCCCCGCCCCCAAGTCGCTGAGGATATCGCCGAACATGTTCTCCGTCACAATCACGTCGAACCGCCCGGGCTCCCGGACCAGTTCCATGGCGCCGCTGTCCACGTACAGGTACTCAACGGCTACGTCGGGATATTCTCCGGCGATGCGGTCCGTCACCTTCCGCCACAGCCGGGAAGTGGCCAGCACGTTGCTCTTGTCGATCTCCGCCACCCGGCGGCGGCGGCGCCGGGCCGTCTCGAAGGCCAGGCGCACCAGACGGTCGATTTCGGCCTCGCTGTAATTCATAGTATCAAAGGCGCGTTCGCCGTCTTCGTCCACGGACTGGCCGTGTTCACCATAGTAAATCCCGCTGGTCAACTCCCGGACCACCAGGATGTCGATGCCGCCGCCGATGACCTCGGGGCGCAACGGGCTCCGGGTGGACCAGTCGGGACGCAGCCGCATGGGGCGGAGGTTTGCAAACAAGTCCATTTGCTGCCGCAATTTCAGCAAGCCCGCTTCCGGGCGCTGGGCCAATTCAACGCCGTCCCATTTGGGACCTCCCACCGCCCCCAGGAGGACGGCATCGGACTCCATGCATGCATCCAGAGACTCCTGGGGCAGCGGGCTCCCCACCGCGTCCAGGGCGGCGCCGCCTATAAGCACTTCCTGGAGCTCCAATTCCCAGTCCACGACCTCGGACATGGCCTCCAGGAGGCGTACCGCTTCCCCGACACACTCCGGACCGATGCCATCACCAGGCAGGACGGCGATCTTATACCGGTTCTTCCTCATCACCAGCACCTCCCCCCATGATATCCAGCAGGTTTACGCACCAACTTCGGCTTTCGCCGCTTCCACCAAGGCGGCCAAACCTTGGTCATCCACGGTTTGGCGCCGATCCGCCAACTCCTTGAAACGATTGAATACTTCTTTAAATACTGCGTCGGGCAGTTGATAGCCCAGCTCCTCCAGGCGCATGCGGAAGGCATGGCGCCCCGAATGCTTGCCCAGCACCAGGCGGCTGGTGCCCCGGCCTACCTGATGGGGCCGCATGATCTCGTAGGTGGAAGGCTCCTTCAGGAAGCCGTCCTGGTGGATGCCCGACTCATGGGCAAAGGCGTTGGCCCCCACGATGGCCTTGTTGGGCGGCACGGGCACGCCCGTCAGCTTGGACACCACCTCGCTGGTGGGGCCGATATGTACGGGATCGATCCCGGTGGTGGGGCCCAGGGCGTCGGCCCTTACCTTCAGGGCCATGACCACTTCTTCCAGGGAGCAGTTGCCGGCCCTCTCGCCGATGCCGTTGATGGTGCACTCCACCTGCCGGGCGCCGGCCATCACCGCTGCCAGGGCGTTGGCCACGGCCAGGCCCAAGTCGTCGTGGGTATGGGAGCTGAAAATGATGCCTTCCGAGGGCACCCGGGACATTACTTCCTTAAACATGGCGCCGTAGGTCCACGGAGTGGCGTAGCCCACCGTGTCGGGCAGGTTGATGGTGGTGGCGCCGGCCTCGATGGCGGCATGGACCACCTCCACCAGGAAATCAATGTCGGTGCGGGTGGCGTCCTGAGCCGAGAACTCTACATCAGGGCACAGGGAACGGGCATGGGCAACCGATTCCTTGGTCAGTCGAAGAGCTTCATCGTAGTTGATCCGCATCATGTGTTCCAGGTGGATGCGGGACGTGGAAATGAATACGTGGATCCTGGGACGGGCCGACGGCGAGACGGCCTCCCACGCCCGCTGGATGTCCTTGGGGTGGGTGCGGGCCAGGGCCGCGATGGTGGGACCTTCCAGTTCGGAGGCGATCCGCCGCACGGCTTCAAACTCGCCTTGGGACGTAATGGGGAAGCCCGCTTCGATGATGTCCACGCCCAGGTCCGCAAGGTGACCGGCGATCACCATCTTGTCGTCGGCGGTAAGGGCTACCCCGGGGGTCTGCTCGCCGTCCCGCAGTGTTGTGTCGAAAATCCTTACCCGGTCCATAACCGTCCTCCTCCCTCTGTCGGTTCTCAGTCGCCTGCCACCGGCTGGGCGGGCTGGTCCGAGGGCATGTCGGGGGTGTCCAGCCAATCCATCATCTGCCGCAGCTGCCGGCCGACCACCTCGATGGGATGGGCCGCTTCCTGGGCCCGGCGGGCCCGCAGGACAGCCCTGCCCGACTGGTTCTCCAAAATCCAATCCCGGGCGAAGGTGCCGCTTTGGATGTCGTTGAGGAGATCCTTCATACGCTCCTTGACGCTGCCGTCGATGACCCGGGGACCGCGGGTCAAATCGCCGTACTCGGCGGTGTCGCTGATGGAGTACCGCATGTAGCGGAGACCGCCCTGGTACATCAGGTCCACGATGAGCTTCAGTTCGTGGAGGCACTCAAAATAGGCCACCTCGGGCTGGTAGCCCGCCTCGATGAGGGTTTCAAAGCCGGCCTTGACCAGCTGGCTGACGCCGCCGCACAAGACGGCCTGCTCGCCGAACAGGTCGGTCTCGGTTTCTTCCTTAAAAGTGGTTTCGATGACGCCCGCCGGCGTGCAGCCGATGCCCCAGGCGTAGGACAGGGCCAGGGCATGGCACTGGCCGCTGGCATCCTGGTGCACCGCCAGCAGGCCGGGCACGCCCATGCCTTCGGCCACGGTGCGCCGGAACTGGTGCCCCGGAGCCTTGGGAGCCACCATGAACACATCCACGTGGGGCGGCGGCTGGATCTGGCCGAAGTGGATGTTGAAGCCGTGGCAGAAGGCCAGGGCCTTCCCTTCCGTCAAATGCGGCTCGATGTCTCTCTTATAGATGGCCGCCTGGGTTTCGTCGGGGGTCAGCAGGACGATGACGTCGGCAGCGGCCGCCGCCTCGTTGGCCGGCATGCATTGGAAGCCGTCGGCCTGGGCCCGGTCCATGCTGGGTCCGGGACGGGCGCCTACAATTACATTCACACCCCGGTCCCGCAGGTTCTGGGCCTGGGCGTGGCCCTGGCTGCCGTAGCCGATGATGGCCACCCGCCGGGAACGAATCAAATCGGGTTGTGCGTCTTTATCGTAGTAAATCTTAGCCATTCAGAAATTCCCTCCCGAAAATTCCCCGCTCATCAAGCGCCGGTGGCCGCTTCTTCGTCGGAAGCCGCCCCGGGATCCCGGAGCCCTTCCAGGCCCCGCTGGAGAGCCACGCTGCCGCTGCGGGCCACTTCCTCGATGCCGTAGTCGGCCAGCAAGGTGATCAACGCATCGATCTTGCCCGGATCGCCGGTAGCCTCGATGGTGAGGGAACGGGGAGCGGCGTCTACCACCTGGGCCCGGAACACCTCGGCGATGGTGAGAATCTCCGACCGGCCCTGGGGACCAACCTTCACCTTGATGAGGGCCAGTTCCCGGGCCGCCACTTCGTCGGGAGAAGCCACGCCGACGGAAACCACATCCACGATGCGGGCCAGTTGGCGGGCCAGCCGCTGGGCCCTTTGGGGAGGCTCATCCAAAACCAAGTTGACCCTGATCATCCCCTTGCCCCGGGCGTCGGTCTTGCCGGCCTGGCCCAGGACCAAGGACCTCACCTTGAAATGCCGGCCGTCCAGCAGGCCCACCAGGCGGCGCATAAAGCCCGGCGTATCGACGGCCAAAGCCATTACATGCACCTGCACCCTACCTCCTATCGACACACAACGTTTAGACACTACGAGCCTTGGGATATTTGGCAATAAAAAAAGCGCCTGCCACCCCGGCCTATCCAGCCGGGGGCGAAGACGCTTCGCGGTACCACCCCGGATTCACCGGCGACCTTGCGGGCGCCGGTCTCAGCGAGTCCCTGCGGGACCCTTTGGGCTAACGACGACTCCCCCGCCCGGGGGTTGCCGCCGGTCCCGGCTACTGCTGTTTCACCGGGACAGCTCCGGGGCGAGTTGGCCGCATCCGGGTACCGGCTTCCACCTGCTCCGGCTCTCTAGAACCCGGGGTCTGCGGTTAATACTCCCCTTCACGGCCGTTAGGCAATATTACGCAAGCAAAACTGAAGAAATTCTAACAAAAAACAGGTGCCTGCACCAGCCCCAACTTGCAACGGGGGCCACGGGTGCAGGTTTGGAAGGGATTATATCAGCCCTCGGGGGAGTGTCAACCCTTTATCTCCTCTATATCGTCTACAGCCCCACGGATGTGAACCGGGGGCCTGCCCCTTACCCCTAGGGCAGCTCCCGCGACTCCACGGGCATGGATGGGCTGGGCTTCTTCCCTATGACTGAGCCGCCACCATGCTGACGCGGCTGCTGGAACGCAGCGAATAACCAAAATCAAAACCTAAAGGACCGCTTCGACCTTATTCCCCGGGCGCCGTAACAGAAGAAGCCTGCATGACGCAGGCTTCTTCTGTTACGGCAGTGTGTGGTTGTACTCAAGCAGGGCGTCAATCAGCGGGCATGTCCATAAGCCTCACCAGCATGGTCGCCGCTTCAGCCCTGGTGAGGGCGCCCTGGGGCTCAAAATTGCCGTTGGGGTAGCCCGAAATAAGGCCCTTGCCGACGGCGGCGTTGATGAAAGGCCGGAAAGTGGCCGGGATCTTGTGGTCGTCATTGAATTGGGTGTTGCCGGGAACCGGATCCAGGTCCATAGCCCTGGCGACGAGTCGGGCCATTTCCTGGCGGGGCATGGGCTTGTCAGGAGCCAGCTCTCGGTCGTGTTCTTCGGCCACCAGCCAGCCTTGGGCCTCTAGGGCTTGGATGTCATCCCTGGCCCAATGCTGGGCGATGTCGTTGAAGCTGGTTGAATTGCCAGCGCCACTGGCCGCCTTGATGCGCCGGACCAGGGCAATGAATTCTGCCCGGGTAACCGTATTATCCGGCTTGAAGGTTCCATCAGGATACCCCTTGATAACGCCTGCGGCGACCATGCGCTCAATATCCGCCTGCGCCCAGTGGCCGATAACATCTCTAAAGCTGGCTGCCTGCCCTCCATCATCCCCGCCTTGAGGCGGCTGATTTGTGCCAAAAATCTCGGCTACGTCATAGCTGCTGTGCCACTGGCTTACGGGGACTGGATTCCATATAGTGCCTTTGTTTTTACCGATTATTTCAAATTCATGCACCGGGGTATATCCCTCGCGATCCCACTGCTGCCAGATCCACTCCGGAACTATAGTTCCGGGCGGCAATTGCAAGTAACGAGGATCTTTGGATATCAAATGCTGCTTCATCTCTACGGAGGATTTTAACAGGCTGGACCATTGAGAGCCAGCGGATATAAGATCTCCCATTGCAGGCTTGCCTGTTTCGAGAAATTCATAAACTCGCTCAAAGCCGCCACCCTCATCATGGCGCTCAGCCACCAGCAGGAGATATCCCTCCACCTTGCCCGTCGTCCGTCGCACAGCCTCAACCTCAGATGGATCTGCAATCAATAACAAAAGCAATGATGCCACAAGAACTGATGCTAGTTTGGAAAATCCTCTTAAGGCGTTCACTTATTGCATCGCTCCCTTCTAACTATTTCGGTAGCTTTGATGAAAGGCCTCATAGGCAACTGGGATCTTATGTTCGCAACTAAAGGTTTAACCGCTCCTCGGAAGCATACAAAATGGCATCCCGCTAAAAATTCATTTCCAACGGAATCCCCCACCAATATCGGTTGTATAGCGGAATTTTTTGGAGGTTGCCAGGCCCACTCGCCCAACCATTGATTACAGCATGGGAACGGGATTCCCCATACACGTCAAGGTTATTGCTACCATTTTTTCCTGCACATAGCAAGGGGGATTTCAAGCCGGGGCCTGGAGGCGGGGTTGATCTCCCGTCGTACGAACACCTGGCGGCCGATGGCCAGCATCATCCCAGGCTATTGCACCACCGGCGTCAATGGCTCCTGCCCCGACAGCACCGCCGCCACGTTGCGGGCGGCCAGGGTGGCCATGGCCATCCGGGTCTCCACCGAGGCGCTGCCGATGTGGGGCAGGCAGACGCAGTTGGGCAGGGCCAGGAGAGGGTGGTCGGAGCCGATGGGCTCCCGGGCGAACACGTCCAGGCCCGCCGCCCAGATTTGCCCCGTTTTCAGGGCATTGACCAGGGCGTCTTCATCCACGATGGCTCCCCGGGAGGCGTTGACGAAGACGGCCGTCGGCTTCATCAGGGCAAACTCCCGGGCCCCGAAGCGGCCGGCGGTTTCGGCGGTCAGGGGGAGCATGCACACCACGAAGTCGGATTCCTGGAGCAGTTGGTCGAATTGGGCGTAGGTGGCCCCCACCGCCGCTTCCAGATCGAGATTGCGGCGGCGGTTGTGGTACAGGATGTTCATATTGAAACCCACGGCCCGGCGGGCCACGGCGGAGCCGATGCGCCCCGCCCCCACGATGCCCAGAACCTTGCCGTGGACATCCTGGCCCGTCATGAACATGGGATGCCACGACTTCCACTGGCCCCGCTGGATGAGCAGGTGGCCTTCCACCACCCGCCGGGCAGCAGCCAGCAGGAGGGCCCACACCAGGTCGGCGGTGGTCTCGGTCAGCACGTCGGGGGTGTTGGTGACGATGACGCCCCGCTCCCGGCAGGCCTCCAGGTCGATGTTGTCCACGCCCACGGCCATGTTGGCCACCACCCGCAGACGGCTGCCGGCGGCGTCCAGGAACTCCCCGTCCACCCGGTCGGTGACCAAGGTAAGCACGCCGTCCTTTCCTTTGATCTTTGCCAGCAGTTCGTCCCGGGGAACAGGCGTGGCCGCCTCGGGCCAGATCTCCACCTGAAAGCGCTCCTGCAGGATGGCCAGGGCCTCATCGGGCAAGCGACGGGCAACGTAGACCGAAGGCGTCTCCGGCGATGCCGGTCCGGGAGCAGCGGATTCCATCATGGCCACCAGATCCTCCCCCAAAATAGTGGACGATGACGGTGGCTGACTTCCCGGCCGGGGGGCTCTATTCCTGCAGGATTAACGGGGCTGGGACGGGGCGCCGGCGCCCGCCGGAGCGGGGATGCGGCGGCCTTGGCCGGGAACGCCGTTGCCGGCCGCCAGACCTTGGGCGTCGCCGGGCGGGAAGCCGGCGTAATCGATGCGGCACACCCGAGCCAGCAAGGGGTCGGTAGTGCACAAATCCTCCCGGTTCACTTCCTTGATCGAGCCCTTGCCCAGGCTGTAGAGGGTGATGGTCATCTCCTTCACCGCCGCCTGGAGATAACGGTACAAATCCTGAGCCGCCGCCTCTTGATCCAAATCTTCGGTGAAGCGGCCGGTGTACAAGGCCACTTGGACGGCCGGCTCCGTGGGCGCCGCCTTGTTGATCTGGGTGTGAAGGGCGGCCAGCAGGGCCAGGGTGCCGATGTAGACGGCGTCGGCCCCCAAGGCCAGGGCCTTGAGGAAATGCCCCGGCGACACCAGGCCGCCGGCGGCGATGACGCTGATTTGGTTCTTGACCCCCTGATCCTCCAGATAGCGTACGGTGCGGGCCAGGGCGTGAAGGGTGGGCAGGCCCACGTCGTCCTGGAGGATGGGCGGCCCGCCGTGGGTGCCGGCCTCGGCCCCATCCACCACGAAGTAGTCGATGCCCGCCCTAAGGGCGATGGCCAGTTCCCGCTCCAAATGGTGGGTGGCGGCGATTTTCAGCCCCACCGGCACCCCGTGGGTTTCCCGCAGGCGCCGCACCAGGCGGATGAAATCATCGGCGGATTCCACCCCCGGCAGGCGGCTGTGGATGACGGCGTCCTCCCCGTCTTTTAAGCCGTACAACTGCCGGTAGTTGGGGCCCGTCATCCATGAAGGGGTGCGCATGGGCGAGGAAGCCTGGGCCCCCTGCCCCAACTGGATTTCGATGGCGTCCAGCTTGCTCAGGTCGTCATCATTGTTCAGCCAGCCGCCCCGGTTGTACTGGCCGATGAGGAACTTGGCCGCCTGCCGCTCTTGGGGCACCAGGGGCGCCTCCCCCGTGTTGGTGGCGGTGCCGGCCATGGCGGCCCCCCGGGCCAGGGCCACCTTCATCTCCAAGCTGAGGGCGCCCCCGTAGGACATGCCGCTGATGAGGATGGGAATTTTCGTCTCCAGGGGCTTGGCAGCCCGGGGGCCGATGACGGTCTTGGTGTCGATTTGCACCTGGTCCGGGGTCGGCATGCGGAACAAGTGGACGGGATTCAGCAAGATCTTGTGCCATTCCGACAAGATGACGGGGCTGCCCAGGGGCCGGGAGATGGGCTTGCCTTTATGGGCCCGCATCCCCGTTTCGACGAAGTTGATCATCTGCACTTTGTTCAAGATGGGCAGCATGGAGAAGACGCTCTCGGGATAAGGCTCCGTCAACAACCGGCGCATGAGACTGTCGGACAAGGCGTTGGCCATCCACCGGCCCAAGGCGGCCATCATCCCCACAATGAACCCCCTCCTCCATTGCCGGCCGTGCCGGCCGGCGGTTGCCGTCAGGCACCAGTCTGCTTCACGCCCGCCTTCTTCATGCAGGGACAGGGTCGACAGCCGAGATGGAGGTTTAAGGCGGGTAAGGAGGCCGGGGGCCGGACAGTCTACCGAAGGGGTCAGGGGTTGGCCCCGGGAGGAGGGACGGCAGTGACGACGACTGTGGCCGAATACGTGGTGCAGCAAATAGCCGCCTGGGGGAGCGAGTTCGTTTTCGGCCTGGCGGGCGATACCGTAATCCCCTTATTGGAGGCTTTGCGCAGGCAGGGCCGGGTGCGCTATGTGGGGACCCGCCACGAAGAAGGAGCAGCCTTCATGGCCTCGGCCTACGCCAAGTTGACGGGCCGGCTGGGGGTGTGCATGGCCGAGGCGGGGCCGGCGTCGGTCCACCTGCTGAACGGGGTGTACGACGCCCACATGGACCGGGTGCCCCTCCTGGCCTTGACGGGCCAGGTGGAAACCCGCCTCATGGGCACCCGCTGGCCCCAGGCCATCAACCAGGATCTGCTCTACCAGGATGCTGTATGCTTCAACCATACCCTGGCGGCGCCGGAGCAGCTGCCGGAAATCTTGTACGCCGCCATGCGCCGGGCGGTGTCGGTGCCCGGCGCGGCCCGCCTGGGCCTGCCCGTGGACCTGCAGATGCGGCCGGCCCCCGGGCCGGTCAGGCGCCGCCCCGCCTATCTGACGGAACGGCCCGAGCCGGGCCCCCAGTCCCTGGCCGACGCCGCGGCATTGCTGGACGGGGCCCAGCGGCCCCTCCTGTTTGTGGGCCAGGGCGCCCGGGGGCAGACGGCGCCGGTGCTGGACCTGGCGGAAAAACTGGACGCTGCCATCATCCACACCATCCCCGCCATGGGCGTAATTCCCGCGGCCCATCCCCGCAATTTGGGCGTCATCGGCCACTTCGGCACCCCCATGGCGGCCGAGGCCTTCGCCCAGGCCGACGTGGTCCTGGTCATCGGCTCCACCTGGTGGCAGCCCGAATACGTACCCGACGCCCGCTTCATCCAGATCGACCACCACCGGCCCAACCTGGGCCTGACCTTCCCCGCCGACGTGGGCTTGGCCGGGGATGCCGGCCGGGTGCTTTCCTTGCTGCTGGGCCGGGTGCGGGGAACCCGTAAAGATCAATGGCGGCAAACCATTGACCGGCTGAAGGCCGCCTTGAGCGCCAGCCTTGCCTCCGACCAGGGCACCGCTCTAGGGGAAGCGCCTTTGGCCGGCAACGGAATGGGAGCGCCCCGGGGCGGGGTGAGCCCACGGCAGGTCATGGCGGCCTTGACGGAAGCGGTGGCGCCCGATGCAATCCTCTGTCTTGATGTGGGGGAAAACACCTTCTGGGTGGCAAGGCTGTTCCAGGCCCGGCACCAGCATGTGCTGCTGTCGGGCAACTGGCGGAGCATGGGCTTCGGCCTGCCGGCGGCCATCGCCGCCGCCCTGGCGGCTCCCCGGCGGCAAGTGGTGGCCGTGGTGGGCGATGGGGGCTTCGCCATGACCATGGCGGAACTGGCCACCGCCGCCGCCTACCGGCTGCCCATCACGGTGATCATCCTCAACAACCGGACCCTGGCCCAGGAAGGACACACCCAGGTGCGGACCGGCCTGGAGCCCTTCGGCGTGTCCCTCCACAACCCCGACTTCGCCGCCTTCGCCCGCTGCTGCGGCGCCGAGGGTTTTGCCGTGGACAAGGCCCAGGACCTGCCGCCGGTGCTGCGCCGGGCCCTGGGGAGCGGGATGCCCACCGTCATCGATGTGGACACCCAGCCCCTCATGCCCCAAGTGCCCCGGCCCCAGGGAACCCTCAAGCCCCAGCCGCCCTCTCTGGCGGAGCAGGCGGCCTGGCTTACCAGGGGATGAAGGAAGTGCCGGGGCCGATGCGGGCCACGGTGGCCGCCAGCAGCTGGTACAGCCAGGCCAGATCCTTCAGGCTGGCCATCTCCACCGGGGTGTGCATGTAGCGATTGGGTATGGAAATGAGGGCCGTGGCGGTGCCGCCCCGGGCCAACTGGAGCACGTTGGCGTCGGTGGGCGTCCCCCTGGGCTCCGCCTCCACCCCCAGGGGAATGCCTTCCTCCCCGGCCACTTGGGTGATCAAGTCGAAAAGGCGGGGATTTACGTTGGGGCCCCGGGTGATGACGGGGCCGCCCCCCAGCCGGATGTCCCCCATGCGCTCCCGATCGTTTTTCATGCCGGGGTCGTCGGTGGCGTGGGTCACGTCCACGGCGATGGCCACATCCGGCTGGATGCGGTAGCCGCTGGTGACGGCGCCCCGGAGGCCGATTTCCTCCTGGACCGTGGCCACGGCGTGGACTTCCGCCTGGATGTCCATTTCCGCCAGGCGGCGGGCCGCCTCCATGACCACGAAGGCCCCGGCCCGGTTGTCGATGCCCCGGGCGGTGAACAGATCGTTGCCCAGTTCCATGTAATCGTGGGCCAGGACGGCGCAGTCGCCCACCGCCACTTTGGATCGGGCCTCTTCCCCGTTCCGGGCGCCGATGTCGATCCACATGTCGTTGAAGTCTACGACTTTCTTGCGGGCTTCGCCCCGCAGCAGGTGGATGGCCTTCTTGCCGATGACGCCGGGAATCCGGCCCCCGGCCGTCTTCACCCATACCCGCTGGCCTTGGGGAATCTGCGGGTCCCACCCGCCGATGGTGGTGAAGCGCAGGAAGCCCCTGTCGTCGATGTTGGTCACCTGCAGGCCGATCTCGTCCATGTGGCCGGCCAGCATCACCCGGGGGCCGCCCCCCTTGTTGACTACCACGGTGACGTTGCCGTGGACGTCCACCAGCACTTCATCAGCAAAAGCGGCTGCTTCGGCCTTGATGACCGCCGCAGCCTCCTCCTCGTAGCCCGAAGGGCTGATGGCCGTCAAAAGTTCTCGGAGAAAACGACGCGAATGCTCTTCCAACCGGTACCCCCCATCCTAATGGGCCATGGCCGTTATATAGGCCGGTGCGGGTCAGTCCGAGGCTTCGCCCGCCTGCTGCAGCCGGGGGCGGTCCAAATTGAAGGCGCTGTGCAGGGTGCGCACCGCCCTTTCCGCCTCTTCCCGGGCCACCACGCAGGAGACCTTTATTTCCGAGCAGCCGATCATCTCGATGTTGATGCCGGCTTCGCCCAGAGCGCCGAAGATCTGGGCGGCCACGCCGGGAGTGTTCATCATGCCGGCGCCTACTACAGATACTTTGGCGATATCCCGGGAGCCCGATACGCCTTCGGCTCCCAGGTCGGCGGCCACCTGCTCGGCGGCTTCCCGGGCCGCTTCGAAGTCTTCGTCGGGCACTGTGAAGGACATGTCGGCCCGGCCGTTGCGGCTGGCCGTCTGGATGATGAGGTCTACGTTGATGTTGCGGTCGGCTACTGCTTTGAACAGGGCAAAGGCCACGCCGGGCTGGTCGGGCACGCCCAACACCGCGATCTTGGCCGTATTCTTGTCGCAAGTAACACCCGAAACTACGGGCATGTCGTTCACGTAGGCGTCCCTCCGTATCTGGGTGCCCGGTCCGTCGCCGAAGGCGGAGCGCACCACCAGCGGCACGTTCAGGCGCATGGCGTATTCCACGGAACGGGGCTGGAGCACCTGCGCCCCCAGGCTGGCCAGTTCCAGCATCTCTTCGGGGGTGATGACGGCCAAGGGCCGGGCATCGGGCACCACCCGGGGATCGGCGGTGAAAACCCCGTCCACGTCTGTATATATCTCGCACGCTTCGGCCCCCAAGGCGGCGGCCAGGGCTACGGCCGTCAAGTCGGAGCCGCCCCGGCCCAGGGTGGTGATGTCCAGGCCCGAGTCCACCCCTTGGAAGCCGGCCACCACCACTACCCGCCCTTCTTGGAGCGCTTCGATGATGCGCCGGGCATCCACCTCTAGAATGCGGGCGTTGCCGTGGTTGTCATCGGTTTTGATGCCTGCCTGCAGGCCGGTCAGAGACAGGGCCGGCTGCCCCAGGGCTTCCAGGGCCATGGCCATGAGGGCGATGGAAATCTGCTCCCCGGTGGACAAGAGAACGTCCAATTCCCGGCGGCTGGGCCGGGGATGAAGTTCCCGGGCTTGGGCCAGCAATTCATCGGTCATCTTGCCCGGGGCCGACACCACCATCACCACGGCGTAGCCCTTCTGCCGGGCGGCCAGGGCCCGCTGGGCGGCCCTGCGCACCCGTTCGGGTCCGTGGACGGAAGTGCCTCCGAATTTTTGCACCAGCACGGGCTGGTCCAGCACCGGCTTTCTCTCCACCGGCTGCTCCAAGCCCAAGGCCGACCACACTGCTGTATCCGACACGAAATCCCTCCGTCTAGGCCCTTGTGGGCATGCGGCCCAAAAATGACTACCCAATAATTTATAACAGGTATTTGGGCCTTGAAAACCTGGCTCTCTACCCATGTTGTATATTCGGTATGATTCCATCGGGACAGAAAAATGGACAGCCTTGGTGGTGGCAGGATGAAGGTGTTGGTCCTGGGCGGCACCGGCTTGATGGGCCGGCGGGCCGTAATGGAACTGGCCCCTGAGGCGGCGGTGGAGCGGGTGACCATCGCCGGCCGGAACGAGGCTGCCGGCCGGCAGGTGCGGGAGCAGGCCGCCGCTGCCCAAAGGGCCGCCGGTCTGGCGGACGGCCAGGGGGCCGAACTGCCGCTGGCGACCGTGGACCTGGCCGACCGGGAGGCCGTCCGGCGGCTGATGGCGGACCACGACATCATTCTCAATGCCGCCGGCCCCGCCTACCTGCTGGAGGAGCCCCTGGTGCGGGCGGCCCTGGCTGTGGGCCGCTCCTACGTCAGCCTGTGCGACGACGCCGACGCGGTGGCAAAGGTGCTGCCCCTGGACGAGGAGGCCCGGGCTGCCGGCATCACTGTTTTGACCGGAATGGGCTGGACGCCGGGGCTGACCAACCTGGCCGCCCGCCACGCCGTAGACCACCTGGATGAGGTTGATGCCATCCACATCGCCTGGGTGGGCAGTTCCGCCGGGGGTGTGGGCAAGGCCGTGGTGTTCCACGTCCTGCACACCTTTTCCGGCCAGGCCGTCATCGTCAGGGACGGGCAGCCCGTGCCCATCCCGGCGGGCAGCGAGCCGGAGCGGATTACCTTCCCCGACCCCGTGGGGCCTGTAACGGTCCGGCACGTGAGCCATCCCGAGACGGTGACCATTCCCCGCTACATCCCGGGCGTTGGCACGGTAACCGTCAAGGGCGGCCTGCCGGAGCCGGTGCTGAACTGGCTGGCCGTGGTCATCGGCCGGTCCGGCCTGGCGGGAACCCACCGGCGCCGGGATTTGTTGTGGCCCGTGCTGAAGTATTCCGTTCCTTTATTGCAGCCCATCGGCGCGCCGCCCGGCGACATGAGCGGCTACACCGTGGTGGTCACCGGCCGCAAGGACGGCCGGCCCGTCACCATCCGGGCCACCTCCATGGCCACCATGGCCGATCTGACCTCGGTGCCCGCCGCCGTGGCCGTCTTGTGGATCGGCCGGGAGAAGATCACCCGGCGCGGCGTTTTTGCCCCCGAAGCCCCCGGGGGGCCGGATCCCGCCGCTTTCCTGGCGGAAATGGCCCGCCGGGGCGTCACCACCCATTGGGAAGGCCTGCCCGAGGCCTAGCCCAACAGCTCACTGCACCGGTTCCCAGCCGGTCCTGCCTACACCCACCAGGACGGCTGCCCGGCCGTCCAGGCCGCGGTGGCTTTCATCTGAGGGCGAGAAGGTGAACACTCCCGACACACCGGGCACATCCTCCAGTTGGGCCAAGGCGTCCCGCACCAGGGGGCGCAGGGTGCCGGGGTTTGTGGCGGTGCCGGGCTCGGCCAACACCTCGGCCAGGGCGGTGGACACCAGCAGCATGGCGTCATGGGCGTAGCCGCTGAAGCTGTTCACGCTGCCGGCGCCGAAGCGGTTTTCGTATCGGGTCCGGAAGGGCACTACCCGTTCCCGCTGGGGATCATCTTCGGCCAGGTGGGAGGCCATGGTCAGCTTGCCCACGGGCACAAAGGTGGTGGCCAGCAAGGGCTCGCCGGGAGCCGGCAAGGGGCCGCCCGCTTCACCGTGGGCATGGTAGACGGGCATGGCCATGCCCAGTTCCCGCAACTGCCGGTGGACGTTCTCGGCGGAGGCGCCGGGCGCCCACAGGACCAAAGCCTCGGCCCCCGCCAGGGAAACGGCGGTTAACTGGGCCTCCAAATCCTCGTCGCCGCGCCGGAAGTGCTCCATGGCCGCCCCTTCAATTTCGTGGGCCGCCATGGCTGCCACAAAGGCGGCCTGGACCTGGTCGGCCCGCTCGTCGTTGACCCCCAGGAAGGCGGCCTTGGCCACGCCGGTGCCGGCCATGTGCTGGGCGATGATTTCCATCAATACTTCCTCGCCGGGCGGGATTTGGAAAACCCAGTCCGCCGGCCGGTTCCCCTCCTGTTGACCCTCATCGGCCGGCCCATCTTCCTGCCGGACCGGGGGCAGGACCGGCGACAAGGTCAACAGGGGCACCCCATGATCCTCGATTATGGACAGGACGGCCATGGTGTTGTGGCTGGTGGAACAGCAGATGACCGCCGCCGCCCCGTCGTGGATGATGGCCCGCTCCACCGCCGCCCGGGCCGTACCGGCGTCGGTGGCGTCGTCGTACACAACCCATTCCAGGGGCCGGCCGCCGGCCTGGACAAATTCGTCCCGCAGGAGATCCACTGCATTGCGGGCCGCCTCTCCCTGGGCACCGGCATGGCCCGTTATGGACAGGACCACCCCGATTTTGATGGGCCGGCCGCGGCCCGCAGCATTGACCTGCTCCCCGTTGCCGGGCTGCTCTTGGGGGGAGCCGCCGCCTCCCTGGCCGCATGCCGCCAGAAGCATAGCCAGGGCCGTGATGATGAGAACTACGATGGTGAGGCGCCCGGGGCCTGAGGCCCTTCCCCCGCCCCCCGGGCGGTATCCGCTGTTGCCCACGAATCTTCAACTCCTTAAGGAATGGCTGTTACGGAACCCTTGTCCTGCCTGGATCATTGCTGCCTTGAATACCGCCGCCCAGCAGCACCGCCGTCAATTCCGGCGCCTCCTTGATGCGGGCGGGTGGGCCGTGCCTTACGATCCGGCCCTGGCTCATTATGTAAACATGTTTGGCCAGGGGCAGCACGGGGGCCGGGTTCTGCTCGGCCCACACCACGGCTCCCCCGTTCTCGATGAAGTCCGCCAGCGCCTCCAAGACCCGGCCGGTGGTCAAGGGGGGCAGGGCCGCCCAAGGCTCGTCCAGCAGGAGGATGCGGGGCCGGGCCACAAGGGCCCGGGCCAAGGCCAGGAGCCGCCGCTCCCCTGCCGGCAGGGACGCTACCGGCGCCCGCCGCTTTTCCGCCAGGGAAGGGAACCAACGGTATATCTCCGCCGCCCGGCCTTTGGCTTCCCGCCGGGGAACTTTTTCCGGGGCGGGATAGGCGCCCAGGAGCAAGTTTTCCTCCACCGACATGGAGAGGAAGGGCTCCGCTCCCGGCCCCACCCAGGCCAGCCCCCGGCGGCGCCGCCCGGCCGGCGGCAGGGAGTTGACATCTTCCCCGGCCATAAGCACCTGCCCTGTGGCCGGCGCCAATCCGGCCACCGCCCGCAGCAAGGTGGATTTGCCGGCGCCGTTGGGCCCCAGGAGGGCGGCCACCTCGCCTGCCTCCACCTGCAGATGAATGTCGTGCAACGGGCGCCGGAAGGTTCCCGGCTCCCGGGATTCCTCCACCTTTAGGTTCATCACCTGGAGCAATGGCGGGCCGGCGCTCCCCTCGCCCTGGTTGGCAGCCCAGGCGCGGGAAGGCACCGAGCCGGCGGATCCGGCGCCGCCGACGTACACCTGCAGGAGCTTCTGCTCCAGGTCCCTGTCCCCGGGAGCGCCCAGGGCGATTCCCGCCCCCTGGTCCAAGACCAGCACCCGGTCCGCCGCCTTGAGAGCGGACTGGGCGTCGTGGGTGGCCATGATGATGGCCATCCCCGCCGAGCGAAGGCGCCGGAGGAAGGTCAGCAGACGGTCTGCTTCACCGCCTGTCAAGCCGGTCAGGGGTTCATCCAGGAGAAGGAACCTTGGCCCCGGGACCAAGGCCCGGGCCAGTTCCACCCAGCGCCCCTCGGCCCAGGACAGGGAGCCGGCGGGACGATGGGCCAAATGACCGGCCCCCACCAAGGCCAAGGCGGCCATGGCCTGCCGCCGGGCCGCCCGCTCCCAGCGGCCGCCCAACCCCAAAAGGGACAGTTCGATGCCGGGCAGCTGCCGGTGGAGGCCCATCTGCACATTTTCCAGGGCCGTCAGGTGAGGCACAAGGCGAGGCTCCTGGAAGGTGCGGGCCACTCCCATGAGGGCCACCACACCGTCGGGGGCCTGGATCAAAGGCAGCGGGCCGGCGTAGATGCTCCCCTCGGACAGGGGGCACAGACCGGACAAGGCGTCCAGCAAGGTGGTCTTGCCGGCGCCGTTGGGGCCGACCACGGCCAGGAACTCACCCGGCTGCACCGCCAGGGTTATGTCCCGCAGCACCGTAGTGCCGCCCCGGCGGCAGGCCACCTTGGCCGCCGACAGGCTGGGGCCGGTGCCGGCGCCGGGCCGGAAGCGGGTCCACAAAGGCAAATCTCTCACCTGGAAGGGCTCCTCCGACGGGCCGGTGGCCGCGCTGCCGGCCGAACCGCCGGAAGCATCGCCGGGCGCAGCACCCTTTTCGCCGCCGGTCCCCTGGACACCCACAGCCGCCCGTAAGCCGCCCCGCCGCAGGCGGGACACCAAAGCCCCCAGCCCGGCCACCACGATGGCCGCAAAGAGAAGCTGGGCGCCGAAGATGGGATGGTAAGGCATGCCCATGGGATGGCCGAAGGCCAGCACTTCCCAAGCCCCGGCGCCGGCGGCCCAAAACCCGGTGGCCGCCAATAGCCAGCTTTGGTAGCGCACCGAGGGGATCCCCACCGCCGCAGCCGCCTCCCGGCTGGTGCGCAGCAGGGCCAAGGACCGGCCATAGGGAGAAAGGGCAAAACTGCGGAGCAGCAACAGGGCCGCCAGGACCCAGGCGCCCGCCAAGGTGTATAAGAGCAGGCCGCCCCCGGGGCCGGCCCACGGATCCACCAGCATGGTCGCAAAGCCGAACCATTCCCAAAAGGCCATGGCGAAGGCCAGGGTGCCCAGCAAGAATATCTTGGGCCCCAAATGCAGCAGGGGCGTCAAGACGGCGGTGACCAGGGTGGCGCCGCCCACGGATAAAAGAGCCAGCAAGAGCGGGTTCCAGGGCACGCTGTATATCAAGTAGGCCGTCCACCACGCACCCAGCCCGTAGGCCACGGCATGGCCCAGGGAGAGAAAGCCGCCCATGCGGTACAGGAAGGCCAGCCCCAGCACCACGGGTACGTACATGGCCGCCCAGGCCAAGGGCGTCAACAGATCCCGGGCGGGCGCCCATCGGGGCAGCAGGGCCCACAGGAGGGCGGCAAACAGGAACAGGAGGACCGGCCCGGCCTTCCTCATGGCGGGCCCGTCCCTGCCGACCCCCAGGAAACGGCCCGGGCGGCCAGACCCCGCCCGAGCAAGAACAGGAAGGCCAAGACGTATATCATCCAACTGCCGCTCCAGATGGGTGCCGCGGGGGGCCAGGCTTCCAGCAAGCCCATGGCCACCGCCACGACGACCACACCCCCGTACCGGCGCAGCCCGCCGCCCAGGGCCGCTGCCAGCAGGGCTTTGGAGGTGAGAAGGGTGACCCAATTCCATTCGACGGTGCCATGTATGCCGGCCGCCCCAAAGCCCAAGGCCAGCAGTACCCCGCCGGCGGCCAGCAGGGAAAAGCCCAGCCGGCGGGCCTCAATGCCGTGCTCCACAGCGCCGGGGGGACTCATGAGCCAAGCCCGCACCGCCGTGCCCCAGGGGAAGAGCCTAAGGGCAATGCCCAGCCCGGCCACGGCTGCCAGGGCCACGGCTATGGTCAGCCAAAGGTCCGGGGAAACCAAGCCCCACGGTGTGGACAAGGCGGCCTTGTCATAAGGCAGAACAGTGTCCAGCCACGGCCGCCAGTGGAGCCTCACGCCTCCCCCCAACTCAAAGAACCAACGGAGGGCGGCCAGGATCCCGATGAAGAGCACGGGCAGGAATAAACCCGCTGTCTTGGTAAACATGCGAAGGGAATGATAGAGGGCGGCGAAGCCTAAGGCGAGAAGGACGTACACGGCCCCGAAGGCGAGACCGCCGGCAGCCAGCTCCAGGACATCCCGACCCATGGGCACGGGTCCTTCCCCCTTTCGATGGCGGCCGCCCTTATGTATACCACTTCATCTATATTTCTCCTGCCGGAAGGGCCGTAAGGAGACGATGGTCCTTGCAAGCGCTGGTCTACCATTTGTCATTGCCGAAAGTGCTCATGGCCCGCCTGCTGGCGGCCCGGCGACCCGGCCTGGTCACGGGCCCGGGTTCGCCCTTGCAATTGACCGACATGCCCGCGCCTGAACTGCGGGGCGATGACTGGGCGGTGCTGGCTACCCGGCTGGCGGGCATCTGCGGCACCGACCTGGGACTGCTGACGGGGCAGTCCAGCCCGTCGGCATCACCCTTCAATTCCTTTCCCGCCGTGCTGGGCCATGAAGTGGTGGCAACCATCCGGGAGGCGGGAAGCCGGGTGCCTTACCCGCCCGGCACCCGGGTGGTGGTGGACCCCGGCATTTCCTGCACCATGAGGGGGTTGGATCCCCCCTGCCCTGCCTGCCGGGAAGGCTTCCCCTACTTGTGCCGGCGGTGCACCGAAGGCGCCTTGGCCCCCGCCATCATCATCGGCTTCAACCGGGACCTGCCGGGCGGCTGGGGAGAGATGATGGCGGCCCATGCCGGCCAGTTGTTCCCCGTGCCGGAGGAGATGAGCGACGAGCGGGCGGTCCTGGTGGAGCCCTTGGCCGTGGCCGTCCACGCCGTGCTGCGCCGCCAGCCCCAACCCGGGTCGCGGGTCCTGGTCATCGGGGCCGGCACCATCGGCCTGTGCACCGTGGCGGCCCTGCGCCTTCTGGAGGTGGACTGCCACATAACCCTGGCGGCCCGCTACTCCTTCCAAGCCGAACTGGGCCGCAGCCTGGGCGCCGACCAGATCATCGACGGGCGGGGCGACGGCCTCCTCCACGCAGCGGCGGACCAGCCCTGGTCCAGCCTGCACAAGCCCGTCATGGGCCGGCCCGTCCTCCGGGGAGGGTTTGATATGGTTTACGACTGCGTGGGCAGCCGCTCCAGCTTGGACGACGCCCTGCGGGTCACCGCCGAAGGCGGCACCATGGTGCTGGTGGGCGGCGCCGGCGACGTGGGCGGCTTGGATTGGACCTTCGTCTGGCTGCGGGAGCTTTCCATTATCGGCTCCGCCGGCTACGGCATGGAGAAGCCGGGCGGCGAGCCCATCCACACCTTCCAATTGACCATGGACCGGA
Source organism: Sphingobacteriaceae bacterium (assembly GCA_035303785.1). Taxonomy (GTDB): domain Bacteria; phylum Bacillota; class Sulfobacillia; order Thermaerobacterales; family RSA17; genus DATGRI01. Next base: position 24,249 of record DATGRI010000028.1, on the reverse strand, counting down.
TGATGGCCCGGCCGGACCTGCCGGTGGAGCGCATGATCACCCACCGCTTCCCCTTGGCGGAGTACCGGTCGGCGTTGACCGCGGCGCTGGGCCGGCGCAGCAGCCGGGCCATCAAGGTGGTTTTCGACTACCGGCAGAGCGGCTGACGGCATGGGGCCTGGGCCCCGGGGCCGCCGGGCGGCGGCGTTGACCATAGTCAACAGGGTCGATACAGTGGGGATATAAGTTTCCGGCATTGTTTCCGGTTCCGGAAGGAGAACCGCCTTGACGGATCCAGCGGCCTGGCCGGCCATCATCGCCGCCGCCGGGCTGGGCTACATCATCGGAAGCATACCCGTTGGGCACCTGCTGTGGGGGTGGCTGGGCCGGGCCGAACTGCGCCGCCTGCCCGGCTACATGGTGGGCGTGCCTGCCTTGCTGCAGCACGCCGGACCGCGCCAAGCCGCCCTGGTTTCCCTGGCCGACGTGCTCAAAGGGATGGCGGCGGTGCTGGCCGCTTCCGCCCTGCCCTTCGTCCCGCCCTGGTGGGCGGCGGCGGCCGTCCCCGGGGTGGTGGCGGGCCACCTCTTTCCCCTGCTGGCCCGCTGGCTGATCCCCGACCCCCTGCCCCGGAGCCGCGGCGCCTTCACCACCTTGGGCGCCCTGCTGGGCTTGTCCCTGGGGGCCGGCCTGAGCTGGTGGGTGCCCGTCATCAGCGTGGCGGTATGGCTGGTCACCGTCCTGACCCCCTATCTCCTGGGCCGGGGCCACGGCTACACCGCCTTGGGCAACGTGGCCGCCGCCGTGACGGCGCCCGTGGCCGCTTGGTTCCTGGGCCACCGGGGGCCCTTCATTTCCCCCCTGGTGATTACAGCAATCCTGCTGGTCTGGCGCCACAAGGCCAACCTGGCCCGCATGGTGGAAGGCCAGGAACTGGGCGCCGCCGAATCCCGCCCGCTGCCCGTCAGCCAGGACGAGGTCACCTGCGCCTTCTTGGTCCACCGCATGTCCCCAGACGACTGGTGGCAGATGCGGCTCTTCGCCTGGCTGAAGCCGTGGGCCGAAGCCGGCCGGATTCCCTGGCGCTGGCTGGAGGGCCTGGCCCTGCGCCTGCGCCCCATGCATTTCGATGAAATTCGGGGCATAGTCACCGCCGACGGCCGGCGGGTGCGGGTCATCATCCTGGGCATTCCCTTGTCGGCCCAACAGATCTTGGACCATCCCGACCTGGCGGTGCGCCGGGCCGTCGCCGCCGCCCGCCTGGCAGAGGAGATGGGCGCCCGGGCCTTCGGCCTGGGAGCCTACTGGTCCGTGGTGGGCGACAAGGGCCAGCGGGTCCAGGAGGCGGTGTCCATACCGGTGACCAACGGCGGCGCCTACACCGCCGCCACCGTCCAGACAGGGCTGCAGGAAGCCCTGGCCCTTATGGAAAGCCGGGGCCAGAACCCCGAGGAATGCACCGCCGCCGTGGTGGGCGCCGGCGGCGTGGTGGGCTTCGGCATGGCCCGCAACCTGGCCGGCAACGTGCGGCGGCTCATCATGGTGGGCCGCAACGCCGAGCGCCTGGAGCGGATGGCCGGGCGCCTGGCCAAGCGCCATCCCGAGACCATCATAGAGACCACCACCGACCTGGACGCCCTCCGGGAGGCCGACATCATCTTCAGCGCCACTTCCCAGCCCGATTCGGTCATCTTCCCCCGGCACGTGGCGCCCAACGCCATCATCTTCGACCTGGGCCGCCCCGCCGACGTGGATGCCTCGGTGGCCGAGGAAGTTCCCGGGGTGCAGGTCATCCCCGGCGGTGTCGTCAAGCCCCCGGGCGAGATGCACAACCGGCTGGACCTCCATTTCGGCGACGGCCTGATCCCCGCTTGCCTGGCGGAAACCATCATCCTGGCCGTTACCGGCCGGTACGAGCACCGCAGTTTGGGGGAGCGCACCAGCACCGCCAGCATCGCCTTTTTCGCCGAGGAAAGCCGCCGCCTGGGCTTCCGCGTCATCGACGGCAGCACCGACTCGCCCACCCCGCCCACCGGCGAGCCCGCCTTGGCCTGAACCTTCCCCTGCTACCCTTTGCCACCGGGAAACCGGCTGACATACGGCGCCGTCAGTGTTAATGTCAATAAAGTCAGCGGCAAGATTGGAGGACTATGGATGGGTTTGCGACATCGAGCCCGGTGGCTGGCCGCCTTGGTTTTAGGCGTGGCCCTGCTGGTGGCAGCCTGCGGCGGCTCCGGCGCGGGCGGCGACATGAACCCCCGGGAAGTGGTTGCCGTAGTGGACGGCACCGAAATCACCGCCGGCCGCCTTTACCAGGCCATGGTGGCGGAATACGGCCAGCGGGCCCTGGACAACTTGATCACCCAGGTCTTGATCGAAAATGAGGCCAAGAAGGCCGGCGTCAGCGTCTCCGACGCGGAGATCGACCAGCGCTTCGATGAGGTGGCGGAAGACTACGGTGGCCGGGAAACTTTTGAAATGCTCCTGGAGCAGAGCGGTTTCTCCGTCGACTCCGTCCGCAATGAGCTCTACATGGATTTGCTGGTGAAGAAGATTCTGGCCCCCACCGTGGACGTGAGCGATGAGGCGGTGGCCGCGTACTACGAAGAAAACCAGGATCGCTTTGCAGTGCCCGACCGCGTCCACACCCGCCACATCCTGACGGAAACCGAAGAGGAAGCCCGGGAAGTGCTGCAGCGTCTGCAGGATGGCGAGGACTTTGCGGCCGTGGCCGCTGAGGTTTCCACGGATCCCAGCGCCGCCGCCAACGACGGCGACATCGGCTGGCAGGAGCGGGGCGCCTTGGTGGATGAGTATTTCGATGCCGCCTTCGCCGCCGAGCCGGGCCAGATCATCGGCCCCGTGGAATCCATTTTCGGCTTCCACGTGATTGAGCTTATCGCCAAGGAAGAGGGCCGCTCCCCCGACTTCGAGGAAGTCCAGGAGGACGTGCGGGAAGCCCTGCTGGATGAAAAGGTCGGCGAGGCGATGGGGCCATGGCTCATGGAACTCCACGGCAACGCCGAGATCGACAACCGCCTCCGATAAGCCGCTGCCCCCCCGGGCGGGGCAGAACCCAACAAGTTCGCAAGAACGAAGGCGGGGGGGCCGGAAGCCCCCCCTTGGCTTTTCGCCGCTGTTGGGACGTGGGGCTTGTCCTCCCCACGTCCCTGTCTGTGCTCGCCCTAGGCGGCATCCTCATCGTTATCCGGTTTAACGCTGCCAGTTCATCACCCGCACCAGCAAGGTCACGGCTTGGGCCCTGGTCAGCACGTCCTGGGGCCTGAAGGTATTGTCTTCAAACCCTTGGATCAGGCCGGTCTGGACACCCATGTAGACGATCTCCCAGGCCCAGTCGGCTATGTCCTCGTCATCCCTGAACAAGGGCAGAACAGAGGCTGCATCGGCTTCCTCTTCCCGCTCATGGGCTTCGGGTCCGGCAACATGGTCGCCCTGGGCTTCCTCTTCATCGAAATCCGCGCTTTCAGGCATTCCTTCTTGGTCGCCTTCGGGGGGGACGTCTTCCCCGTCATCCTCCGGTTCCGGCTCATCGGCCGGGTCCTCGGAGGCGCCCCTGGAGGGGAGGGTGATTCCCTCCAGCCGGTCGGGGTCGGCCAGGGCCAAGGCCCGCACGACGATGGCCGCCGCCTGCTCCCGGGTGACGCCCTCGTCGCCGCGGAAGGTGCCGTCTTCATAGCCGGTGATCAAGCCCCACTGGACGGCGGCGTACAGATCCTCCGCCACCCAGTCGGGGATGTCATCGGCATCAGTGAAGCGCAGGTCGCCGTTGTAGTCCATATCACCCACGATGCCGCCGGCCCTCAGGCTGCCCGCCACGATGCGCACCAACTCGGACCGGGTCACTTCCTGATCGGGCCGGAACAAGCCGTCGGGATAGCCCTGCACCACGCCGCGGCCCGCCATGATGCCGATGGCCTCGGCGGCCCAATGGCCCAGCACGTCATCGAATTCGGGCGCCTTCACCACCAGCCAGCGGCCCTCTTCATCCATGGACAGCAGCCAGCGGGCCAGGCGCTCTTCCACCGGAGCACCGTCCCGCTCATAGCGGAGGCTGACGCTCAATTCCCCGGCGGGCTCTTCATCCCGGAGGGTCAGGCGGGAGCCTTCCACGGTGCCCAGGCCTTCGCCCGCCCGCCAGACCAGGGAGGCGGGATCCACCTGGACCGGGCGCCCCTGCCGGTCAAGAACCAGGACGCCCAAAGTCACCGTCTGCCCTGGCTGCCACTGGCCTGCTTCAGGGCCGGGGTCCAGGATGACCTCGCCCACTTCCCCAGGCGAAAGCACCGTCACCTCTACCTGGGCTTGCTGACCGTCCACCGCGACCCGAGCCCGGCCCTGCCCCGGGGCCGTGGCCGTGAGCAGGCCGTTGCCGTCCACCGTTGCCGGCGGCTCGTCTCGGTCAACGGGCTCCACCGACCATGTGGCCCGCCAGCGGGAAGTATCCACCGGGCCGAAGTACTCGTCCTGGGCCCGGACCGTCAGCTGCACCTGGGTGCCCGGCAGGACCAGGAGGGGCCCGCCGGGTTCAATCCAAACGCGACTTACCTTGGTGCCCTCCGGTGCCAAGCTGATGATCTGCACCGAATTGGCCACTGCCCGCTCGGCGCCGTCGCTGGGCCGGTTCACCACCCGGCCTTCCATGTGGCCCGGCAGGCGGGCATAGAGGGTGGTGGAGCCGCCGCCGTCCAAATTGATGGCCGACTGCAGGCCCAACCCCGCCAAAAAGTCGGCGAATTCGGGCAAGGTCATGCCGGCCCTGCCTCCTTGGCGGCCGTCCACCGTCACCAGCACCAGGCGGCCGGACCGGTCGATGCCGGCGGCTGTCCGGGGCGCCCGGCTGTTGGGCAGGGGATCGCCGGGGCTGGGGGCCTGAGGCCGACCGCCGGAAACCAGGATGGGTCGACCCCCTACGGCAAAGCGCACTTCATCCCAGGGCGTGTCGGCTTCAATGGTGATACGCACGGAACGACCCGCCCGGGCGTGGGTGAGGAGGAAGTTGCCCGCCTCCCCATGGCCCGACAAGACCATGGTGCCGGGCAGGATTTGGGCGCTGCCCGAGCCCGGCCGGTGGCCCGGAGGCGCAGAGGGCGGCGGCGGTCCGGGGGGAGCGCCGGTGTCATCATCCTCTTCGTCCGACTCGTCCTGTTCGACTCCATCATCCGATTCATCATCAGGAACATCATTAGGATCATTGCCGGGGTCTTCCGGAGGATCATCGGCCTGACCGTTGCCTGGCGGGGGGCCCCATGGGATGCCCAAGCCGTCGCCCACCTCCACAAACTGAATGACCCCTTCGCCGGCATAGTCGGGCGTCAAGGGCGACGGCATGCCCAGAACGGTAACTTCCACGCCCCACCCGTTGGTCAAGGTGCTGGTGCCGAAGGCGGGGGTGTAGAGGACGAGGCGGTTTTCATCCCGGCGCCGGTTGACGGCATCCAGTTGGCGCTGGGCCACCACCCGTCCCGATTCGTCCAAGATTTCCACTTTGGCCAGCCATTCGGGGGTGCCGATGAAGGGCCTGCCGTCCTCGGCGAAGCCCAGGGCGGGACCCCATGGATTGACCAAAAGTTCACCATTTACCACGAAGATGCCCGTGGGGATGCCGGCAAAGCCGGCGCTGTTGTCGAAAAAGTCGCCGTTGACGGCGGCGATGACGGCATGTTGGGAGCGGGTTTCCCGGGCGGCCTGGGTGCTGACCCTCTCCCGCTCGCCCACCCGGGGGGCGCGGCCCACCTTGATGGCCACCAGGGATTCGGTGGGATCCACTACGACAACGCCCACATGCTGGGGGGCGCCGTTGATTTCCTCGGCGATCAACTGGAGGGTGGTGCCGGGGCCGATGGGTTCCGGCCCGGCAGCCAGCGCCGCCGGCACCGACCACAACAAGGCCAGCAGAACTACAAAAACCCTTGCAAACCTACGCAACGCCTTTGGCCGTGTCCGCAGCCCCACCATCAGCCCGTCACCTCATTCTGTAAACTTTGTCTGATGGTAGCACCGCCCAGGACAGGCCCACAATAAGACCGCCCGTTCTGTAGCACGTTTGTATTCTTCAGCCTTGACGGGACGCTTAATCAGTAATTATTGTTATTAGGAAAATTCCAAGGAGGGACTCCCTATGGCGGGCGGCGACAGGGCGAAGTCGAGAAATTGGATGGTTCCCGCCATCCTCTTGGTTCTGGTGCTCCTGCTGGCCGGGGGCTGCATGGGGCGCCGGCCTGAGCCTTCCCAGCCGGCCGACCCGGGGCAAGGCCATGGCGAGCCCCGGCTTCAGGCCGTCGCCACCATATACCCGCTGTATGAGTTCACCCTCCGGGTGGCCGGCCAGCGGGCGCAAGTATCCATGTTGACCCCCGCCGGGGCCGACGCCCACGAATTCGAGCCCGGACCCCGGGACCTGGAGCGCCTGGCCGCCGCCGATTTGTTCATCTATAACGGCGCGGGCCTGGAGCCGTGGCTGGACACCCTGCTGGGTGTGCTCCAGGAGCCCGGCGGGCCGCTGCTGGTCGAGGCAACGGCAGGCATCGACCTGCAGCCCGACCGGCGGCCCGATCCCCATGTTTGGCTGGATCCCCTGCTGGCGGCGGAACAGGCGGCCTCGATCACCCAGGCCCTGGCCCAGGTGGATCCCCACGGGGCCTCTTACTACCGGGAGCGGGGCCAGAAACTTCAGGCCGAGTTGGAGGCCCTGGCCCAAGCCTATGAGGAAACGCTGCAGACCTGCCGCCTGAAGGATCTGGTGGTCCAACACGGCAGCTACGCCTACTGGCGCCGCTTCAGCCTGAACCCCATTCCCCTGACGGAGGGCGGCCACCACGACGAGCCCAGCCCCAGGCGGATGGCGGAAGTGGCGGCTTTGATGCGGGATAGAGGTATCACCGCCGTTTTCGCCGACCCCCTGGCCCATGCCCAAGGAGCGACCGCCCTGGCCCGGGAGACGGGAGCTGTGCTGCTGCCCCTCCATTCCGTGGAGAATCTTTCTGCCGGAGACCGGGAGCAAGGCGAAACCTACTTCTCCTTGATGGAGAGCAATCTGGCCAATTTGCGCCAAGGCCTGGACTGCAACCCGTAGAAAGGAGGCGGTGCCCATGACCATTGACCAGGTGCTGGCCCAACTGAGGGAGAGGGGCCTGCGCATCACCCCCCAGCGCCGCTCCATCGTGGCACTGCTCCTGGAGCACGAGGGGCACATGACCGCCCAGGAAGTTCACGATCACCTGCTGCCCCGGTTTCCCGACGTGAGCCTGGACACGGTGTACCGCAACCTGCGGCTGTTGTCGGTGCTGGGCATAGCGTGCCAGTCCCACCTCCAAACGGGGCAGGCCGCCCGCTTCGCCCTGGCCTCGGGCCGGGACCATCACCATCATTTGATTTGCATTGAATGCGGGGCCACGGTGGAGTTTGCCGACTGCCCCATGGAAACCCTGGTGAAGGATGTGACGGCCCGCCACGGCTTCACCCCGGCGGGCCACGCCTTGGAGATCTACGGGTATTGCGCCCAGTGCCTGGGACGGGAGCAGAACCCATGACCCGGCCCGGCGAACTGCTGCAGGCCCCCAACGGGGCAGTGCCCGTGCTGGCCATGCGGGACGTGGCCTACAGCTACGGCAGCCGCCGGGTGCTGTACGACATCAACCTGACCCTGCACCAAGGCCAGCTCCTGGGGCTCATCGGGCCCAACGGCAGCGGCAAGACCACCCTGCTGAAGATCGCCCTGGGCATCATCCGGCCCCACAAGGGGCGGGTGTACTGGTTCGGCCGGGACACCACCGGCCGGGGCCCCGGCCCCCAGGTGGGCTATGTGCCCCAGAACCTGCAGGTCTTCACCCCCGACTTTCCCGCCACCGCCGCCGAGGTGGTGGCCACCGGCCTGGTGCGCACCGGCGGGCTGGGGGGCTGGTGGAGCCGGCGGGACCGGGAGGCGGTGGAGGCCGCCCTGGACCTGGTAGGCCTGGCCCCTCTGGCGAACCACCGGGTTAGCCGCATGTCCGGCGGCGAGCGGCAGCGGGTGTTCATCGCCCGGGCCCTGGTCAACCGGCCCCAGGTGCTGCTGCTGGATGAGCCCACCGCCTCCATCGACGTGGACGCCCAGCAATCCTTCTACGAACTGCTGGGCCGGCTGCACCGGGAGCACGGGCTGACCATCCTGCTGGTCTCCCACGACATCGGCATGGTCACCAGGAAGGTCACCCACCTGGCCTGCTTGAACCGGACCCTCCACTACCACGGCGACATCGAAGGATTCCTAAAGGATCCCGACCTGTCGGCCGTCTACGGCCGGGACATGGCCTGGGTCGTCCACCATCATCACGAACCCCCTGCGCCGAAAAGGACGGGCGACTGACCATGGATGCCTGGAGCGAACTGGTGCAGGCCCTCCAACTGGGCTTCATGCAGCGGGCGTACATCGCCGGCGCCGTGACCGGGCTCCTCTGCCCCCTCATCGGCACCTTCTTGGTGACCCGGCGGATGGCCTTGATGGCCGACGGCCTGGGCCACGCCTCCTTCGCCGGCCTGGTGGCCGGCACCCTCATGGGGGGCCGCCCCCTGGCGGGGGCCCTGGCGGTGAGCCTCCTGGGGGCCCTGGGCATCGAGCGGCTGCGGCGGGGTCACCGCACGGCGGGCGATGTGGCCATCGCCATCTATTCTTCCTTCGGCCTGGGCGTGGGCATGGTACTGGCCCGGATGGCCGGCGGCCTGCCCATGGATTTGACGGGCGTCCTCTTCGGCAGCATCATCACGGTCCAGCCTGGGGATCTGGCCTGGATCCTGGCCTTGGCGGCGGTGGTGGTGGTCACCCTGACGGCCTTGCGCCATCAGCTGTTCAGCATCTTGGTCCACGAGGAGGCGGCCCGGGCGGTGGGGATCAAGGTGGACCTCATCAGCCAGGTGCTGCTGCTTCTGACCGCCGCCACCATCGTGGTGGCCATGCGGGTGGTGGGCATCCTGCTGGTCAGCGCCCTCATGGTGCTGCCCGTGGCCACCAGCCTCCAGTTCGCCCGGGGGCTGGGCCGCACCATGGGTTACAGCGTGGTCCTGGGGATTCTTAGCGTTGTCGTCGGCATTACGGCGGCCTACCTGGCCGATCTGCCGGCCGGCGCCGCCATCGTTCTTACCAACTTGGTCTTCTTCGCCGTGGCCGCCGCCTGGTCGTCGGCCCGAGGCTATTAGGCTGACAGGACTGCAGGGCGCCTCTTAAGGATGGCCAGACCGGCCCCAGCCCTGGCCGTCCCGGGTCAGCAGCCCCCGGCGGGCCAAAGCGGCGGCCAGGGGCACCCCCAGCACGCCTACGGCCAGCACCTGGCCGAAGCCTACGTACAGAACCGTCACCCAATATGGGACATCCAGCATCAAGACGAGGATGATGGGGACGCCCAAGGCGTTGAGCAGAATGGGGGGCACCGCGGCCCAGCCCAGGGACGGCATGCGGGCCGTCAACAGCCCCGCCGCCAGGGTGAGACCGCAGCCTAAGACTACATCCAGCAGGCCGAAGCCGCCCCAACTGTTGGCGATGATGCAGCCCAGCCACAAGCCCACCGCCGCCCAAGGCCCCCAAAAATAGGGCAGCAGGGTCAGGGCTTCAGAGACCCGCACCTGAACCGGTCCGTAGGATATGGGCGCCAGCACCACGGTGATGGCGGCATAGGCGGCAGCCAGCAGGGCCGTTCGGGCCAGTACCCGGGTAGACATTTCCCCTTCAACTCCCCCGTTAATTATTGCCTGAACCTGCAGTGGGAAGCGAACCATTTCCCGCCACGATCTGCCGGCAACTTGGCGCCAGAGGAGCAACTATTTAGCGTCCCGGGGCCGGCGATGGAGGAGATCACGATAATTTGGTTGAGTCTGTCGAAAAGATGATGGGCATCTTTTCCATCATTTCCAGCCACCGGCTAGTCGTGAACCTGAATTCAAGCTGTATCCCAACAAGGACAACCCCTGGTCCCCTGCGGGCATGGACGATGAGCAGGCCGACAAGCGGCGCCAGGATGCGGTCGGGTTCGGCATGGACGCAACATACGACGCAACATACCATGAGAAAGATGATTCCGACACCGGCATTACCACGTCCACTTGGACCGTGACGTTCGGGGGCGAGGCCTTCCTGCAAATTCGGGAACTGACCGCCCAGTACACCAACAACACCTTCAAGATTTACTCCCTGGTCAGGGATAAAGCCGGCAACCAGTCCGGTTCCATGAATGACGGCACCTATGAAACTACGCTGGTGATATTTGAAGAAGAAGACGACTCCGAAGATGAAGACGAAGACCGGTCGGACGACCGTGTCTCCCGCAGCCGGAAACGCTCCGATGACAGGCCGCGGCGTAGTCCCGTCATGCTGACCGACATTTGGGGCCATTGGGCCTACGGCGACATTGAATACCTTGCGGCCCGCGGCATCGCCCAAGGCGTCATTGACGGCGCATTCCAGCCCGACAGCCCCGTCACCCGCGCCCAATTCCTGGCGCTGATGGTCCGGGCGCTGGGCCTCACGGGCGGCGCACCGGCGGGCGTGGCCTTCAGCGATGTTCCCGCCGACCACTGGGCCTTCGAAACGGTAAGCATCGCCTTGGAAAAGGGCCTCATAGAGGGCGTGGGCAATGGCGGTTTCGATCCTGACCGTGAAATCACCCGCCAGGAGATGGCCATCATGCTGGCCCGGGCCCTGGAGTGGGCCGGCCGGGCCATTGGCTTCGGCGACCCGGCGGCAGCCTTGGCGGACCTGGACGATAAAGACGCGGTGGCCAGTTGGGCCACGGAAGCCGTGGCCGCCGTCAAGAACGCGGGCCTCATGAAGGGCCGCGCTCCGGGCCAATTTGACCCCGACGGCATTGCCACCCGCGCTGAAGCCGCTACCGTGATCAAGAGGCTGATGGACCTGCTGGGGATCAGATAATCGCCGGACCGCAACCTATCGTCCTACGACAACACCGCAGGGGACCCCCCTGCGGTGTTTTTTCTTTGCCGGTGTAGAAACGGCGCCCCCTGTACACACTAGGCCGTGGTAAGCCAACATCCTCAGGAGGTGCCTCCATGTCCAACATCACCCAGCATGAGGCGGCGGAACTGTGGGAAATGAGCCGCGACCACATGAACATGGGCATCCGCCTGCAATGGCTGGCCCAGAGCGTGCAGGACCCCCAGCTTAAAAGCACCCTGCAGCGGCACGTCCAGCACTTCCAGCAGGCGGCCCAAACCTTGCAGAGCATGATGGGGGAAAGCCGCGGCCACCAGCACAGCCCGGGGCAGTACCAGTCCTTCCACAACCACGGCCACAACCAGTACTCGTCAGGTCAAAGCACCTACACCACGGGCCAGAGTTTTTACGGCTCCCACAGCCAGCAGTCGTCGGTCCAGCCCTTCGACGCCGTGGTGGTCATGGGCTGCCTGAACGACTGCAAGGCCATGGCCGTCAAGTGCGTTTGGAGCGCCACCGAAAGCAGCAACCCGGCGCGCCAGTACTTGTACCAACTGGCCGGCGACCACCTGCGCATGGCCGAGGAGCACTACCACTGGCTGGAGCAGCGGGGGCTGTACGCCTCGCCCAAGGCGGACCAGCAGGTGATCCACCAGTACACCCATACCTTGAACCACATCGCCGGCGCCGGCAGCCAGATCATGCAGGGTCTGGGCCAGTACCAGACCCAAGGGGCGGGCACCGGCATGCACCAGCCCACCTACGGCACTTACTGACTTGCACCGCCGAGACGGTTAGGGCGGCCCGCGGGGGCCGCCCTTTTTCGTTCATTCCCCTGTCAAGAAACTGTCCTTAGTCGCCCACCAGGGGCGTGCCGGTGTCGGTCCAAATCCATTCATCCAGGATGACGCCGATGCGGGGGCCGACCCCGTCGCCGAACTCCGCCGGGTAGTCGGCCAGGACGTAGAAGTACTTGCCGTCGTACTCACCGGCGGCCAGCCAGGTGATGTTGGGGCCGCCCGGGGACGTCCACACGGCGTAAGCCCACGGTGCCCGGTTGTCCTCTTCATCGGCGGGCTGCAACTGAAAATCCTCGGCCAGGTGCTCCGCCACCAGGTCCGCCTCGCCGGGATCGGTGCCCTCGGGGTGGAAGAACACCTGGAACAGCACCTGGTCGTTGCGGGTGCCGCCGAAGTTGGCTACGAAGTTGACGGCGTCGCCTTCGCCGGTCCTGATGGGCTCGGCCAGGAAGTCGGCGGTGTGGTAGGTGGAGAAAGCCAAGGGCCAGCCGTCGGGCACCTCAAACAGGATGAACTCCATGGGCTCCTCCATGCCTTCCAGCATGATGGTGCCCGACTTGGTGGCGGGCCGGGAGGCCGTGCCGTCCGCGTCATCCTCGTCTTCCTCGGGGGGCTCTTGATCGGGGTCTTGGCCGCCGTCGGAACCCTCCACGGGATCCAGGGGCAGTTCATCCTCGTCGGTATCGCCGTTGTCACCGGCGCCGCCGCCGCAGGCGGCCAGCAGCAGGGCCAGCATCATCAGCACCGCCGCCACGGCCAACCAGCGCCTGTTCATAGCAACCATTCCCTTTACCACTCCTCCCTTCGACCTGTCCCATATGACGGCGGGAATTCACGACCGGTTCCCGCTGCCGGCCGGGCGGACGAAGATCTCGGCGGCCAGGTAGGGCTCCAGGGTATGCTCCGCGCCGGTGACCAGCACCAGCACCCGGTCCCCGTCCCCGGACTTGACCTCCAGCCGGCGCCCGGGCACGATGCCCAAGTCAGCCAGGCGGCGCAGCACCGCCGGGTCTTCATCCTCCACCCGGACCACTGTCAGGGGTGTGCGGGGCTCGGCCTCCGTCAAGGGCACCGACGGATCATCGGGCAGGCTGCCTTCCCGGGTGGGGATGGGCGCGCCGTGGGGATCATGGCGGGGATAGCCCAGGACTTCTTCCATCCGGTCTAGTTCGGGGGGCTCGGTAAGATGCTCCAAGGCGTGGGCTTCCGCGTGGACGGCGTGCCACGGCATGCCGCCCTTTTCCGCCAGGTACCGCTCCCACAGCCGGTGGCTGCGGATGATGAAGCGGGCCCGCATTGTGCCTTCCCCGGTCAAGGCGACGGCGGGCGTGCCGTCGGCCGCAACAGCCGGCGCCACAAAGCCCTGGCGCTGCAGGTATTGAATGCGCCGCCTAACCAAGCTTTCCGGCTCCCCCATCCGCTCCGCCAGCAGGGCCATGGGCACCGGCTCGGTGCCGGCTGCGCTCAGGTCGTGGAGCACTTTCAGGTAGTCCTCGCCGGCCACCCGCAGGGCCCGGCGCCGCCGGGACAGGGTCTGCCAAAGCAAACCTTCCTGGGGCGACAAGAGCAGGGCCAGGAAGAACATGGCGGTGCTGACCAAAACCATGGTGGCCCCCGAGGCCAGGTTCCAATAGTAGGACAGATACAGCCCGATGACGGCGGCCGTCACCCCCAGCACCGACGCCACCACCATCATGGGGCCGAACCGCCTAACCAGCAGGAAGGCCGTCGCCGCGGGGGTGATGAGCATGGCCACCACCAGGACGATGCCTACCGCCTGGAGGGAGGCCACGATGGTCACCGACAGGAGGAGCATCATGGCGTAGTGGAGACCCCGCACCGGGAAGCCCATCACCTCGGCCGCCACCGGGTCGAAGGCCCACAGCAGCAGTTCCTTGTAAAGGAGGACCACCACCAGCAGCACCAGGAGGCCGGTGACGGCGGCCACCCACAGGTCGCTGGGGCTCACCCCCAGGATGTTGCCGAACATGATGTGGAACAGGTCCACCTGCCCCGCCGCCCGGCTGATGATGGCCAGGCCCAGGGCGAAGGCGCTGATGAACATGATGCCCATGGCCGCGTCGGATTTGATGCGGCTGTGCTGCTCCACAAAGGATATGCCGACGGATGTCAGCAGGGCGGTGGCCACGGCGCCGATGAAGTAGGGCATCCCCCACAAGTAGGCCAGGGCCACGCCGGGCAGGACGGCGTGGGAGATGGCGTCTCCCAGCAGGGACCATCGCTTGACCAGGAGGAAGCTGCCCATGACGGCGCCGGTGATGCCGATGAACACCGCCGTCAGTAAGGCCCGCTGGATGAAGGCGTACTGGAGGGGCTCCAACAGGATGTCCATCATGGCAACCCCACCGTTTCGTCGATGGTGATGACCCGCGTGCCGTACAGCCGGCGCAGGTTTTCCGGGGTGAACACTTCCTCCGGCGGCCCTTTGGCCACCACGTGGCCGTTGAGGAACATCAAGATGTCATAGCGCTCCACCACGCTCAAGTCGTGGTTGACCATGAGGAGGGCCCGGCCCGAAGCCCGCAATTCGTCCAGGATGTCCCAGATGACCTTCTCGCTGGCGGCGTCAACACCCACGAAGGGCTCGTCCAAGATGATCAGTTCCGTCTCCTGGACCAGGGCCCGGGCCAGGAAGACCCGCTGCTGCTGGCCGCCCGACAGGCGCCCGATCTGGCGGTCGGCAAAGGGAGCCATGCCCACCCGCTCCAAGATCCGCCGGGCCAGTGCCACGTCCTCAGGCCCGGGCCGCCGCAGCCAGCCCACATGGCGGTAGCGGCCCATGAGCACCACGTCCAGGGCCGTGGCCGGGAAATCCCAGTCGATGTTGCCCCGCTGGGGCAGGTAGGCGATGCGGCCCCGGGGGCGGCCCAATGGCCTGCCGTGCATCAGCACCTGGCCCGACTCCATGGGGATCAGGCTGAGAATGGCCTTGAGCAGGGTGGACTTGCCGGCCCCGCTGGGGCCCACGATGCCCAACAACTGGCCCGCTGCCAAGGTCAGGTCTACGGCCCGCAGGATGGGCCGGTGGCCGTAGGACACGGTCATGTTGCGCACTTCCAGGAGGGGCGGCTTGGCGTTCATGGTCATCCGTCCCCCAGGTGGGTGATGAGCAGTTCCACGTTCTGCCGCATCATCTGGATGTAAGTTTCCACCGGGCTGCCCGGCTCCCCCAGGGAGTCCACGTACAGGGCGCCGCCGATGGGCACGCCCGTCTCCTCGCTGAGGCGCTCCACCAGGCGGGGATTGATGGTGGTGTCGATGAACAGGGCGGGCACCTGCTCCGCCTTGATGGTGTCCACCAGGTCCGTCAAGTGGCGGGGAGACGGCTCTGCCTCGGGCGCCAGGAAGAAGACGAAGCCCACCACCTGGAAGTCATAGGCCCTGGCGAAGTAGGCGAAGGCCCCCTCGGTGGTCACCAGCTTGCGCCGCTCCCTGGGCAGCCGCTCCGCCAGCTCCCCACGAATCCATGCGTCCAGTTCCCGCAGCTGTTGCATGTAGGCGGCGGCGTTGGCCTCGTACTCCTCCCGCCCATCGGGATCCAGCTGGATGAAGGCGTCTTTGATGTTGTGGATGTACTGCTCCACCAAGACGGGATCCAGCCAGGCATGGGGATCGGGCAGGCCGGCGAACTCGCCTCCCGCCAGGTAGAGGGGCTCGATGCCGTCGCTGGCCACCACCAGCACGGCGTCGCCCCCGGCGTTGCTCACCAGCCGGTCAAACCACAATTCCAGGCCCAGGCCGTTGTAGAAGACCACATCGGCTTGGGCCACGGCCCGGATGTCGGCCGGGGTGGGCTCGTAGGTGTGGGGGTCCTGGCCCGGCGGCACCAGGCTGGTCACCTCCACCCTGTCGCCGCCCACGTGGCGGACCAAATCGTAAATGATGGAGTAGGTGGTTACCGCTTTGATCTTGCCCTCGTCACCGGCTCCAGGACCGTTGCCGCCGGTGCCGCCGCAGGCTGCCAGGAGCAAGGCCGCGACCATCAGCAAGGCCGGCAGCAGGAGAAGGCGCCGGTTCCGTCGTGACTTTCCGTTCATTGCCCTTCACCACCAATGCAAGTTAATTTTATTGTAGTGATACAACTTTGTGTGTCAATGACAACTTTTTGCCCGGGGACGGGCCGTCGACAGGGAACCGGCGGGACCGGCCGGCCCAGGCCCGCCAAGGGAAACAGGTATAATGGGAAACTGACGAGGTGATTCAGGTGGCCAAACCTACGGCCAGCATGGAAGATTACCTGGAAACCATTTACGAGTTGATCCAGGACAAAGGCTATGCCCGGGTGACGGACATCGCTATGGCCCTGGACCTGCAGCCGTCGACGGTCACCCGGATGATCCAGCGGTTGGACGACCAGAAGTTCGTCATTTACGAGCGGTACCGGGGCTTGGTCCTCACCGACAAGGGCGAGGCCATCGGCCAGGCCATGCGGCGCCGCCACCGTACCTTGGAAGTTTTTCTCCGCCTCCTGGGCGTGGACGACGAGGACGTGGTGCAGCGGGACGTGGAAGGCATCGAGCACCACGTGAGCATGAGCACCATGGACTGCATCCGGTCCTTCGTGGAACTGGCCAAGGAAGAACCGGAATGGCTGGAGCGTCTCACCCGCTACCGCCAGGAACGGCAGCAGCAGAAGGACCGGGAGGCCGGCGCAGCCCAAACCGAAGCCGAAGCAAAAGCCAATGACTAACCTGCAGCCTGCAGCCGGGCGCCGGACCCCCTGCAGGCTTACGTGTTCTTAAGGCCGGGCATGGAGTAGACGACGAAGACCACCAGCGCCAACAGCAACAGCCCGACCAAGCTTCAACGCCAGTGATGGAAATGGTCCACGGGCCCGTGGCCGCCCCCGATGTCCAGATCCGCCCCGGCGGCGATGGCCTTGCTCAAGTAGTCCTTGGCGGCTGCCACCGCTTCGGGCAGGGTCCTCCCCCAAGCCAACTCCGCCGCGATGGCGGCGGCGAAGGTGCAGCCGGTGCCGTGGGTGTTGGGAGTGTGCACCCGGGCAGCGGTGAACCGGGTGAATTCGGAGCCGTCGTACAGGAAATCCACCGCCTCGGCTTCAGACAGATGCCCGCCGGTAATGACCACATTTTGGGGGCCCATGGCCTTGATGGCCAGAGCCGCTTCCTGCATGGCCTCCAGGCTGTCGATGGTCATGCCCGTCAAGGCTTCGGCCTCGGGGACGTTGGGCGTCACCACATAGGCCAGGGGCAGCAGTTCCTGGATCAAGGCCGACTGGGCCTGGGGCTCCAGGAGGGGGGCTCCCCCCTTGGCCACCATCACCGGGTCAACCACCAGCCTGTCTACGGCGTATTTCCGGACCTGCCGGGCCACGGCCTCGATGACGGGGACGTTGGCCAGCATGCCGATTTTCCAGGCGTCGGCGCCGATGTCTGCCATGATGGAGTCGATCTGCTGGGCGATGAAGTCCGGGCTGACGGGGAACACCCCTTGAACCCCCAGGGTGTTCTGGGCCGTCAGGGCGGTGATGGCGCTGGTGCCGTAAACGCCCCGGGCGGCGAAGGTTTTCAGGTCTGCCTGGATGCCCGCGCCCCCGCCGGAGTCGGAGCCCGCCACCGTCATAGCCCGGGGCACCCGCTTCCCCGGGCCCCAGCCCAAGGGCTTGGCACGGCCGCCGGCTGCCGCCTGCCGGGGAGCGCCCTCCCCCGTCACACCGGCCATGTCTGCTGCTCCCAGCACATTTGCCAGAACAAATATTCAAAGCGGGCGCTATGGAGGTACCTGTCCTCCCACAGTCGGAGGTCGTCGGGCCGGGCCCCTTCCGCCAGCCGGTCCAGGAGTTGGGCGCAGTAATTGCCCAGTTCCTTGAACTCGTCGGAAATGTACATCTCGATCCACTGGCGGTAGTGGGGATGATCCGGCATGCCCCGGGCGGCCAGGAAATCGGCGGTCTCGGCGTAGCCGGCCAGGCAGGGCAGCAGGGAAGCCGTCAACTCGCCCAGGCTGCCGTGGGCGGTGTAGAGGAGTTCCCGGGTGTAGGCCCGGCACCAGGGCGCCATCTCCCCCTGCTCCAGTTCCAAGGGATCCACGCCGAAGCTGGCGGCGTACCGCCGGTGGTTGCCCATTTCGAAGTTGACGATGCCGTCGAACAGCTTGGCGAACCAGCCCATGGTCTCCAGGTCGGGGGCCTTGGCGGCGCCCAAGGCGAACATGCGGGCGTAGTCCTTAAGGTACAAGTAATCCTGGGCCAGCCAGTAGCGGAAGTTTTCCTCGGGCAGGGAGCCGTCGCCCAGGGCCAGCACCATGGGGTGATGGAAGATGGCCTGCCAGACGGCATCGGTCCGCCTGCGCAATTCCTGGCTGAAACTCACGGCCGCTCAACCTCCTAAAAAGTGATCGGCAGCCCGGCCCTTCCGGCAATGGCGCCCAAATACGACGAAAGCCGTCTCCGGGGTGGAGACGGCCCAACGGCGCCAAGAAAGCCGTACAAGCCTGCAACTCCACATCCCTACGCTGGCATTACCCAGTTCAGGTTCTAGGGGTCCCGCGCCTGATGGCGCGATCTCAGCCCCATCGAGCTCCCCCAGGAGTAGGCTGCCATTCTTGTGCTGTTATGACGAACTTACCATAACCGGACACGAACCGGCAACAAAATCTGGCCTATTGCCGGCCGGGGCTTATAATGGGCGAGGCAAGTCCTTCCACAATTACCTGCAAGGAGAAGGCCCCCATGGATGCCGTGCGAGGCCGGCGCCGCCGGCTGCCTGTTGCTTTCTTGTCCCTCCTGATGGTCCTAGTTCTTGCCGGCTGCACCCTGGTGGACGGCGCCGGATTGCCGGACCCGCAGCCCCTGGCAGGGCACTTGGTGGTTTCCTACCTGGATGTGGGACAAGGGGATGCCAGCCTCCTCCAAGCGGAAGGCTGCACCATGCTCATCGATACCGGGCGCCACGACCGGCAGGATCTGCTGCCCCTCCTCCAGCAGGCTGGGGTCACGGCTTTGGACGTGCTGGTCCTCACCCATCCCCATGCCGACCACATCGGCCAGGCGGCCCGGGTTCTCCGCACCTTGCCCGTGGCGGAGGTGTGGATGAGCGGCTGGGAGCACACCACCGCCACCTTCGAGCGAACTTTGGACGCCCTTCTGGACAGCGAAGCCGGCTACTGGGAGCCCCGGACCGGCGACACCCATCGCTGCGGTCCCCTGTTCATCCAGATACTGAATCCATCGGAGCCCTTGACCGATATCCATGACAACCTGGCCCTGCGGGTGAGCTTCGGCCAGGTTGCCTTCCTCTGGACCGGGGACGCGGAAACCCGCCATGAGGAGGCCATGCTGGCCACAGGGCTGCCGGTGGTGGCCCAGGTGCTGCAGTTGGGGCATCACGGCTCCCGCACCTCCTCGGGGGAAAGGTTTCTCCAGGCCGTCGACCCGTCGGTGGCTGTCTATTCCGCCGGGCGGGACAACGACTACGGCCACCCCCACCGGGAAGTGATGGAACGCCTGGAAGCCCTGGGCATCCCTGTCTACGGCACCGATGAATACGGCACCATCCGGGTCATAACCGACGGCCGGTCTTGGACGATAGAAACGGAAAGGGAGCCCGGGCCATAGGGGCAACTCCGTCCTTAGGGAAAGGAGGGTCGGCCGTGGACCAAGGCCCGAGGTGGGAGCAGGCTGTGGTGGACCGCCTGGTGGACGGCCGCTGGGCCGTGCTGCTGGTGGGCTCCGATGAACGGGAGCAGGTGGTGGAGTTGGCCTGCCTGCCCCCCGGCGTGGAAGCCGGCTCCTGGCTCAAGGTGCATTTCGACGGCCACCGCCTGGCGGCGGTCCAAAGAGACGAAGAGGCGACCGCTGAAGCGGCCGCCCATATCCGTCAAAAGCTGGAGCAGTTGCGCCGGCGGGGGCGGCGGCCGGACCCGTCGTGACCGGGGACCTGGCCGCTGCTCCCCTGCCCCGCCGTCGTCTCTCCCCTAACCTTGGCTAATTAATTCCGCACTAAACCACCCTCACGAACCGGGCTGGAGGGCTTCAATGGCGGCAGCCGCTTGGGCAACGGCCTCCGCCGGGTACTCGAAGTTTTCCAACTCGCCGGACATATAACGCTGGTAGGCGCCCATGTCGAAGTGGCCGTGGCCGCTGAGGCCGATGAGGATGGCCTTATCCTCGCCCGTCTCCCTGCAGCGGATGGCTTCGTCGATGGCGGCCTTGATGGGATGGGCCGACTCGGGGGCCGGCACGATCCCCTCGTGACGGGCAAAGAGGACGGCGGCCTCGAACACTCCCTGCTGGGGATGGGCCTCGGCCTCCATGATTCCCTCGTGGACCAATTGGCTGACCAAGGGGGCGGCGCCGTGGTAACGGAGGCCGCCGGCGTGGATGCCCGGCGGCACGAAGCCGTGGCCCAAGGTGTACATCTTGAGGAGGGGCGTGGTGCCGGCGGTGTCGCCGAAGTCGTAGGCGTAGACGCCCCGGGTCAAGGTGGGGCAGGCCGCGGGCTCGACGGCCACCATGCGCACGTCGTGCTTGCCGCTCAACTTGTCGGGCAAGAAGGGAAACATAAGGCCCGCCAGGTTGCTGCCGCCGCCGTGGCCTGCGTAGATGACGTCGGGATAGTCGCCGGCCTGCTCGAACTGCTTCAGGGCTTCCAGGCCAATGACCGTCTGGTGCAGCAAAACGTGGTTCAGCACGCTGCCCAGGGAGTACTTGGTGTCCTCCCGGGCGGCGGCTTCCTCCACCGCCTCGCTGATGGCGATGCCCAGGCTGCCCAGGGAATCGGGATCCTCGGCCAGGATCTTCCGCCCCGCTTCGGTGTTGGGGCTGGGGCTGGGGGTCACCTGGGCGCCCCACGTTTCGATCATGGCCCGGCGGTAGGGCTTCTGGTCGTAACTGACCCGCACCATGTAGACGACACATTCCAAATCAAAGAGGGCCGAGGCGAAGGCCAGGGCGCTGCCCCACTGGCCGGCGCCCGTTTCCGTGGTCAGGCGCTTGACCCCTTCCTGCTTGTTGTAATAGGCCTGGGCCACGGCGGTGTTGGGCTTGTGGGAGCCGGCGGGGCTCACCCCTTCGTACTTGTAGTAGATGCGGGCCGGCGTGTTGAGGGCCTTCTCCAGGCGCCGGGCCCGGTACAGGGGCGTGGGCCGCCACAGCCGGTACACGTCCCGCACCGGCTGGGGAATTTCGATCCACCGTTCCGTGCTGACTTCCTGTTCGATGACGGCCATGGGGAACAAGGGGGCCAGGGCATCGGGCCCCACAGGCTCCTTGGTGCCGGGATGGAGCGGCGGGCTGGGCGGGTTGGGCAGGTCGACCACCGCGTTGTACCAGTATTCGGGTATTGCATCTTCGGGCAAGGTGAATTTGATGGTAGACATGTGAACCTCCTAAATAGTTCCTCCGGCTGACTGCTTGATTTCGTACCCCTCTATGGGTTTCCTGCCGGATCCCAGGCTTGACATGACCGCTGCCGGGCAGGAGAATAACGGCAATAACGGAATATCGGATAGATGCCTCTATCAAGAGTGGTGGAGGGACGGGCCCAATGAAGCCACGGCAACCGGCCGTCACCCCCGGTGACGGTGCGGTGCCAATTCCCGCGGGAGCAATCCCGGGAGATAGGGGAGAGAAGCAGGTCTTTTGTGCACCTCTCCGTTTCCCGGAGGGGTTTTTTATTTTTTCCAAGGAGGGCAAGACATTGGTTAAGGCGACGAATTTAGGTTTTCCCCGCATCGGCCTGCAGCGGGAGTTGAAGCGGGCCGTGGAAGCCTACTGGGACGGCCGGATCAGCCGGGCCGACCTGGAGGAAGCCGGCCGGGAGCTGCGCCGCCGCCACTGGCTGGTGCAGCGGGAGGCGGGTCTGGACATTATCCCCAGCAATGACTTTTCCTTTTACGATCAAGTGCTGGATATGGCCTGCACGGTAGGCGCCGTGCCGGACCGCTACCGGCTGGGGATCGGCGGCGCCGATAGTGGCGGCGGCACCGGCGGCGACGCCGGCGGGAGCATCGATCTGGACGTCATGTTCGCCATGGCCCGGGGCACGGCGGGCAACGGCTTGGCCCCCTTGGAAATGACCAAATGGTTCGACACCAACTACCACTACATCGTGCCGGAGCTGGCGCCGGGGCAGCGGTTCAGCCTGGCCGGCGACAAGCCGGTGGCCGAATTCCGGGAAGCCCAGGACCTGGGCATCACCACCCGGCCGGTGCTGGTGGGGCCTCTCACCTTTCTGTGGTTGAGCAAGCCGGCCCAGGCCGGCCAGGCAGGCGGCGGCCATGAAGGGGCCCCGCTGGCCCTATTGGACAACCTCCTCCCCGTCTACGGGGAGCTGCTGCAGCGGCTGGCGGGGGCCGGAGCCCAGTGGGTGCAGCTGGATGAGCCCATCCTGGCCCTGGATCTGCCCCAGGAGGTGCGGTCGGCTTTCCCCCGGGCTTATGAGGCCCTGGCCGGCGCCGCCCCCGGCCTGAAGCTGTTCCTGGCCACCTACTTCGGCGACCTGGGCGAAAACTTGGACCTGGCCCTGGACCTGCCCGTAGACGCCCTCCACCTGGATTTGGTGCGGGGCCCCGGGCAGCTGGACCGGGCCCTGGCCCGGGGCGTTCCCAGCCAACTGTCCCTGTCCTTGGGTGTGGTGGACGGCCGCAACGTCTGGCGCACCGACCTGGACCGGGCCTTGACCCAGGTGGAGCGGGCTGCCGCAGCCTTGGGGCCCGACCGGGTCTTGGTGGCCCCCTCCTGCTCCCTCCTCCACGTGCCCATGGACCTGGCCCTGGAAGAAGATTTGGATCCGGAAATCCGCAGCTGGCTGGCCTTTGCCCAGCAAAAGCTGGAGGAAGTGGTCATCATCGCCCGGGGCGCCGGCCAGGGGCGGGCCGCCGTGGCCGCCCAACTGGCCGAGAATGCCGCGGCCCTGGAAGCCTTCCGCTCCTCGCCCCGGCGCCACCTGCCTCAAGTGCAGGAGCGGGTGAAGGCCCTGCGGCCCGAGGACAGCCGCCGGACCGTCCCCCTGGCGGAGCGGCGCCGGGCCCAGCGGGAGCACCTGGGCCTGCCCCGGCACCTGCCCACCACCACCATCGGCTCCTTCCCCCAGACGCCGGAACTGCGGGCCCTCCGGGCCCAGTGGCGCCGCGGGGAATTGTCCACCGCCGAATACGAGGCCGCCCTGCGGGTGGAGATCGACCGGGTCATCCAACTGCAGGAGATGCTGGGCTTGGACGTCCTGGTCCACGGCGAGCCGGAGCGCAACGACATGGTGGAATATTTCGCCGAGCAGCTGCAGGGCTTCGCCTTCACCGGCCACGGCTGGGTGCAAAGCTACGGCAGCCGCTGCGTCAAGCCGCCCATCCTGTACGGTGATGTGGCCCGGCCCAAGGCCATGACGGTGGACTGGATCACCCACGCCCAGTCCCGCACGGCCAAGCCGGTGAAGGGCATGCTGACGGGGCCCGTCACCATCATGCAGTGGTCTTTCGTCCGGGACGACGTGCCCCGGGCGGAGGTGTGCCGTCAACTGGCCCTGGCCATCCGGGACGAGATCGCCGATTTGGAGGCGGCGGGCATCCGGGTCATCCAGCTGGACGAGCCGGCCTTCCGGGAGGCCATGCCCCTGCGCCGGGACCAGTGGGACGAGTACGTGGACTGGGCCACGGAATGCTTCCGGCTGGCCACCGCCGTGGTGGCGCCGGAAACCCAGATCCAGACCCACATGTGCTACTCCGAGTTCAACAACATCATGGACGCCATCATCGCCCTGGACGCCGATGTGCTGCTGATCGAGGCGTCCCGGTCCAAGATGGAGCTGCTGGATGCCTTCCAGGGCTTCAAATACCCCGCCGATGTGGGGCCGGGGGTCTACGACATCCACTCCCCCCGGGTGCCCCCGGTGGAGGAGATGGCGGAACTGCTGCGCAAGGCGGTGGCGGTGCTGCCCGTGGGCCAGATCTGGGTGAACCCCGACTGCGGCCTGAAGACCCGCCGCTACGAGGAGGTGCAGCCGGCCCTCCGCCGCATGGTGGTGGCCGCCCAGATGGTGCGGGCGGAACTGGCGGGGGAAAAGGCCGGCGACTGAAGGCCGCGGCCGGCGCAGCAGCCGGCGCAAATTGCCTTTGAAAAGGAAGAGGCCCCTGCGGCAAAAGGGGCCTTTTTCCTGTTGGGCCTATTTCCCGTGCCCGGCCCGGTTCACTCCAGAGCCTGGGCCAAATCGGCCAGGATGTCTTCTACCGCTTCGATGCCTACCGCCAGGCGCAGGAGGCCGGCATCGATGCCCAGCCGTTCCCGCATGTCCGCCGGCACTTCC
This sequence comes from Sphingobacteriaceae bacterium, assembly GCA_035303785.1. GTDB lineage: Bacteria > Bacillota > Sulfobacillia > Thermaerobacterales > RSA17 > DATGRI01. The sequence continues at coordinate 250 of DATGRI010000028.1, read as the reverse complement.
CGGTGGGTGGTGGCCATGGGGTAGGTGATCAAGGTCTCGCAGCCGCCGAAGCTTTCGGCGAACAGGATCAACTTGAGGCGGCCCAGGATCCGCTCGACCCGGGCCTGGTCGGCCTCCCGCAGGCGGAAGCTCAACAGGGCGCCCCCGCCCCGGGCCTGCTGGAGGCACCGCCGGTAATGGGGATGGCCGGGCAGCCCCGGGTAATGGACCGCCGCCACGGCGGGATGGCGAGCCAGCCAGCGGGCTGCGG
>DATGRI010000027.1 GCA_035303785.1 Sphingobacteriaceae bacterium | reverse complement strand
GGAAAACGTAGGAGCGAATTTGGTTGCCCCAGGCGATTTCCCCCTGCTCCCCCCGGAGGGCCGCCAGTTCCTGCTCCCGCTCCCGGGCCTTCAGCTCCAGCAGACGGGCCTTCAAGATGCGCATGGCCGTCTCCCGGTTGGCGTGCTGGGAGCGCTCGTTCTGGCAGCTGACCACGATGCCCGTGGGCAAGTGGGTGATGCGCACCGCCGAGTCGGTCTTGTTGACGTGCTGCCCCCCGGCGCCACCGGCCCGGAAGGTGTCGATGCGCAGTTCCTCGGGCTTGATCTCGATCTCGCTGTCGTCCTTCAGTTCCGGCATCACATCCACCGAAGCGAAGGAGGTGTGCCGGCGCCCCGAGGAGTCGAAGGGGGAAATGCGCACCAGGCGGTGGATGCCCTTTTCCGCCCGCAGGAAGCCGTAGGCGTTGGGGCCCTTCACCAAGAGGGTGACCGACTTGATGCCCGCCTCGTCGCCCTCCAGGAAGTCCAGCACCTGCACCTGGAACCCTTTCCGCTCCGCCCAGCGGGTGTACATCCGCATGAGCATCTCGGCCCAATCCTGGGCCTCGGTGCCGCCGGCGCCGGGATGAAGGGCCACGATGGCGTTGTAGTCGTCGTAGTCGCCCGTCAGGAGCAGGGTCAACTCCAAGCTGCGCAAAGCCGAGGCCAGCTTCTTGGTCTCGGTCAGCACCTCGCCGGCCACCTGCAGGTCCTGTTCCTCCTGGGCCAGGAGCAGCAGTTCCTCGGCTTCAGTCAACTGGGCCAGCAGGCTCTCATAGCGCTCCACGGGCGCCTTCAGGGCGTTCAGTTCGTCGATGATGCGCCGGGCCTTCTCCTGGTTCTGCCAGAAATCGGGCCGGGCCGTCTGCTCTTCCAGTTGGGCTATGCGCTGTCGCCGTTTAGGCAGGTCAAAGAGAATCCCCCAAATTCTGCAGCTTCTTCAGCATGCTTCTGAGGGTGCGCAAACCGTCCTCAAACATGCCTTCTTCACCTCCTGGCCCTAGCGGCCGCAGCAACGCTTGTACTTCTTGCCGCTGCCGCAAGGACACGGATCATTCCGGCCCACTTTGTCCACCCGCACCGGGGCGGGCCGGGGTGGGCCGCCCTCGCCGCCCCCCATGGGCACCGCGGCGCCCTCGGCCCCGGCGGCTGCTGGGACCGCCTGCACCACGGGCCGCCGCTCGGCCTGCTGGCCGCCGGCCACCCGGCGGCGCTGGAGCTGGGAGCCCACCTGCACCCGCAGGAGCAGGGAGATGACATCCTCCCGGATGCGCTCCACCATGCCGTGGAAGGCATCGAAGGCTTCCCGCTTGTAGGCCAGCAGGGGATCCTCCTGGCCGTAGCCCCTGAGGCCGATGCCGTCCCGCAGGTCGTCCATGGCGTCCAGGTGCTCCATCCAGTGGGAGTCCACCACCCGGAGGAGGATGACCCGCTCCAGTTCGGCCAGGGTTTCGGCTCCCAGGGCGGCCTCCCGCTCCCGGTAGGCCTTCATGAAGGCCTCCAGCAGCAGTTCCCGCAGGCCTTCGTAGCCGCCGGCCGCCTCCAGGTCGGCGGGGCTGATGTCCTGGGGCGACAGGAAGCGGCCGGTGACCTGCTCCCACAAGCCCGTCAAGTTCCACTGGCCGGGATCGGCATCCACGGCGGCGAACTGGGCCAGCAGCCCGTCCACCACGTCGGCCATCATGTCCTCGATATGGGGCCGCAGGGGCTCCCCCGCCAGCACCTGCCGCCGCTGGCGGTAGATGACCTCCCGCTGGTGGTTCAAAACGTCGTCGTATTCCAGCACGTAGCGGCGGATGCTGAAGTTCCGGCTTTCCACCTTGCGCTGGGCGTTTTCGATGGCCCGGGTAATGAGCCCGTGCTCGATGGGCTCGTCTTCCTCGATGCCCAGGCGGTCCAGCACGCCCCTGATGTTTTCCGAGCCGAAGAGGCGCATCAGTTCGTCTTCCAAGGACAGGTAGAACCGGGAGCTGCCGGGGTCCCCCTGGCGGCCGGCCCGGCCCCGCAGCTGGTTGTCGATGCGCCGGGCCTCGTGGCGCTCCGTGCCGATGATGTGGAGCCCGCCCAGGGCCACCACCCGCTCCCGCTCCTGGGCGGTGACGGCCTCAAACTCTTCCCGCAGGCGCCGGTATTCCGCCCGGGCGGCCAGGATTTCCTCGTCGTCGGTGGGGGCAGCCTCAGCGGCCACGGCGATGACGGCAGGGTCGTAGCCCCGGCGCCGCATTTCCTGCCGGGCCATGAAGTCGGCGTTGCCGCCCAGGATGATGTCGGTGCCGCGGCCCGCCATGTTGGTGGCGATGGTCACGGCCCCTTCGCGGCCCGCCTGGGCTACGATTTCGGCTTCCCGGTCGTGGTACTTGGCGTTCAGCACCTGGTGGGGAATGCCCCGGCTCTTGAGCATTTTGCTGATCTGCTCCGACTTGGCGATGGAGACGGTGCCCACCAGGACGGGCCGCCCCTGCTGGTGGCAGCGGGCGATCTCCTCCACCACCGCCTTGAACTTGGCCTTTTCCGTCTTGTAGATGACGTCGGGCAGATCCTCGCGGATCATGGGCCGGTTGGTGGGAATGACCACCACGTCCAATTTGTAGATCTTGCGGAATTCTTCCGCCTCGGTTTCGGCGGTGCCCGTCATGCCCGCCAGCTTCTCGTACATGCGAAAGTAGTTCTGGAAGGTGATGCTGGCCAGGGTTTGGCTTTCCCGCTCGATCTTCAGGCCTTCTTTGGCCTCGATGGCCTGGTGCAGGCCGTCGCTGTACCGCCGGCCGAACATGAGCCGCCCGGTGAATTCATCCACGATGATGACCTGGCCGTCCTTGACCACGTAATCCACGTCCCGCCGGAACAGTTCCCGGGCCTTCAGGGCGTTCTCGATGCCGTGCTTGATGGGCAGGTGCTCCAGGTCCGACAAATTGTCGATGTTCACGGCCTGCTCCACGAAGGCGAAGCCCTCTTCGGTCAAGGCCAGGGAGCGGGCTTTTTCATCCACCGTGTAGTGCTCGTCCCGGCGCATGCGCCGGGCCAGGGCGGCCATTTGGCTGTACAATTCCGTGGGCGTATCGGCATGGCCCGAGATGATGAGAGGCGTCCGGGCCTCGTCGATGAGGATGCTGTCCACCTCGTCCACGATGGCATAGTGAAGATCCCGCTGGACCATTTGATCGGCATGGATGGCCATGTTGTCCCGCAGGTAGTCGAAGCCGAACTCGTTGTTGGTGCCGTAGGTGATGTGGGCGGCATAGGCTTCCCTGCGCTGCTTAAAGTCCAGGCCGTGGACGATGAGGCCCACCTGCAGGCCGAGGAACCGGTAGATCTGGCCCATCCACTCGCTGTCCCGCCGGGCCAAGTAGTCGTTGACGGTGACGATGTGGACCCCCCGGCCCGTCAAGGCGTTGAGATAGGCCGGCAGGGTGGCCACCAAGGTCTTGCCCTCGCCCGTCTTCATCTCGGCGATCTTGCCCTCGTGGAGGGCCATGCCGCCCATAAGCTGGACGTCGTAAGGGCGCATGCCCAGGACCCGGCGGGCCGCCTCCCGGGCCACGGCGAAGGCTTCGGGCAGGATCTGGTCCAAGGACTCCCCCTGCTCCAGCCGCTGCTGGAAGATCCCGGTCTGCCCCCGCAGCTCGTCGTCGGACATGGCGGCCATGGTGGGTTCCAAGGCGTTGATCTTTTCCACTATACGGGAGTACCGTTTCAGTTCCCGCTCATTGTCATCGAACAAGCGCCGCAGCAGTCCCAACACCGCTGGTTATCCACTCCTAGAAAAAGGGTCGCCTTCGATTGTACCACCGGCCCAGGGACCACAGCAACGAAGGGGGCCGGCCGTCACCGGGCGGGCGGCAGGATGTAGGGGCTGGTGCGCCTGGGCTGCATCAGGTGCTGCAGCAGCACGAAGGCGCCCAGGGCGATGAGCACGTCGCCGATGCTGAAGACGGTAGGCAGGGGAAAAGGCCGGGGCAGGGGCCAGATATCTGTAAGCCAGTAAAGGCGGACCGTTTCATCGGCCAGTTGGTGGGTAAAGGAAGTGTCCCGGGCCACCGCCTCCACCAGTTCCGGGCCGCCGATGCGGGCCAGGCCCTCAGGGGAGACGGGCATGCGGCCATTGTTGAACATGATGGCCAGGAAGTTGGAGACGATGCCCAGGCCGATCAAGGGCACGCCCTTGACGGAGCGGTTGATGAACACCAGCACCAGCAGGCTCCCGTAGGCCACCGCCTGCACCACGATGCTGAGCCAGGGGGACCGGGGGCCTGGGGAGGCCGGCAGGAAATATATGGCCCCCCGCAGGGCGAAGGGCAGGAGCACCAGCCACAAATGCCGGAAGGGGTGGTTCAGCAGGTTGTCCAACCTGCCCCCCCGCAGCAAGCCTACGGCCAGACCCAACAGCATCGCCGCGGTAAACGAGGCCCTTCACCTTCCTCAAAAAGGACTGCCTTGCCTCACCGGCCGCCGTACAGCCCGGGCTGCTCCGCCGCCCGGGATGTGGTCGCCGGCGCCTCCTGGGCGTACCGGGGCGCCGGGGGAACGGGGGCTTGATCGTTCTTTTGGGGTGAGACCCCATTGGCCGGTTCTTTTTCCGGCTCCTTCGCCGAATCCTTGTCCAAATCTTTCAGCAGGTTGGCGGCGAACAAATTATCCTCCACCCTGATGAGGTGCTGCTGGAATTCGGGCTGCTGGGCCACCTTGATGAAGGCGGCCACCACCGCGGGATCGAACTGGGTGCCGGCGCAGCGCTCCAGTTCGGCCAGGGCCTCTTCTACCGTCATGGCATCCTTGTAGGGCCGGATGGAGGTCATGGCGTCGAAGGCGTCGGCCACGGCGATGATGCGGGATTCCAGCGGAATATCCTCTCCGGCCAGGCCTTCGGGGTAGCCGGTGCCGTCGTACCGCTCGTGATGGTAGCGGATCCAGTCGGCCACTTCGTGGAGCATTTCCACATTTTCCACGATGCGGGCGCCGATCTCCGGGTGCTTGGCCATCTCCCGGAACTCCTCCTGGGTGAAGCGGCCCGCCTTGTTCAGGATGGTGTCGGAAACACCTATCTTGCCCACGTCGTGCAGGATGCCCGCCACCTGCAGCTGCTCCAGCTTGCCCTCGGTAAAGCCCATCTCCTTGCCCACCGCCATGCTCAACTGGGACACCCGGTCGGCGTGGCCGTAGGTCCGGGGGTCCTTGGCCTCCAGGGCCGCCGCCAGGGAGCGGATGGTGTCGATGTACTGGTTGCGCATGTCCACGTAGCGCTGGTAGGAGTAGCGGGCCACCAGCAGGGGCAGGGCCAGGAACAGGGGGGCGATGAGGTTCAACACTTGATACGTGGTGGCCACCAGGTAGGAGATGGGCAGCAGGGCCAGGGTGTTGGGCAGGGCCCAGGTCAAGCCCGTCCACCAGACCCGCAGGGGCGACCGCTTGTCCACGATGGAGGAGAAAATGGTGATGGCCGTCATGTTGAGCAGCAGGTACATGCCGCCGCTGGCCACCACGGCCATGATGCTCCGGGGATCGCTGTAGTTGGTCAAATCCCCCGACATGTACTGGAACACGCTGCCGGCGGCGTAGGTCGAGGCGGCCAGCTGCAGCCGGTTGAAGAGGAAAGGCACCCAGCCTACCTGGCCTTCCAGGTCCCGGGGCCGCAGGCTGCCCACGGCTGCCACCCAGGCGCCGGCCAAGGGGCCGAAAATCATGGCGGAGGCATGCATGACGGGGAAACTGACGGAAACGGTGCCCCGGATGCGGGGCAGTTGGACGGGCATGGCTTCGGCCAGCATCACGATGGAGAGCATGACGAACATGGGCTGCCAGCGGATCTGCGGGTGCCCGGACCAGAGCCAGGCTGTTCCGCAGGCAACCAAGGCCAGATAAGCCGCATACCTACCGGCGAGGGCCCGCCTTGACCTGTTCCCATCATCACGGGACTTCACGATTCGGGCCTCCCCTCACCCGACGTCCAACGCAGAGAAAAAAATCCCGCCCCGACAGCCCGTACTTAGGTATCAGCCAACCTGGAAGCTGCTGCCGCCAGCCAGAATCAGAGCCACAAGCAGCATCATGACCTTAACCAAACGGGCCATTAGTGTTTCCCCCTAGTGGAACACCGCCCTCCTCGCTGGTGGAAGACGGAAACGTAGCCGCTCGGGGTCGTGGTGCTGTCGGTGCGGGATAAATTGTCACAGTTGCAAAGTTCAAAAGGACTGACGGCGATTGAAGGCGTCCAGCACCGCCAAGGCGCCGGCGGTGCACGGGCCCACATCGGCCGTGCTTATGCCCACAGTGTAACCTACAGCGCCCTCGGGGGACGACAACTGCAAGGCGGCGGCCACCACTGCCTGGCCCCCGATGGTGATGGAGCTAATCTCCTCCAGGGTGACCAGGCCCGCCGGCCAGAACTGGCCGATGGCGGCTATCGTCGCCCGTGCTCCCCCTGCCCAAGGCGAGTCGTTCCGGTCGCAGCGGGCCCGCCCGGTATATGTGGACTTGGCCCGCCGGAGACGTACTTCGGTTTCCCGGCTGCCGTCGCCGTTGACCTGGGTGGTGACCCCCGACAACTGCAGGCCCAGGCTGGTCCACGCCAGGGAGCCGGTGCCGTCCTGGGGGACGGCATCCAGAAAGGTGATGTCCACCGCATCCTGGCGCAGCGCCTGCCCGCCGGCCACCAAAGCCAGGGAATGGATCTGCTTGCGCAGCGCCCATTCCTGCACCTGCTGGGAGGCCAGCACCCAAACCTTCGGGGCGCCGTCGTCATCCCACTGGCTGAAGGCCCTTATGACCCCGGGGATTTGGGCCACCAGATCGCCTAAATTGTTGGCATCAGCGATGGCGGCTGCATGCAATGCATGTCCCCCCTCGGATCCCGTGGGCGCTGTTGTCGTGCCCTGGTGCGAAGCGACGGCCTGCATCGGCAAATCCACGGTTGTCTAGTTGACCGGACGTCTATGGATATTCCCTTTGGTTTTTGGTATCATCAACCATTCGCTTCAATTTAGGTATTTCCTGCCGATGCCATAGGCCTAAAGTCCTAGGACAATGGCTCGATCAAGCCGTAGTGCCCGTCCTTGCGCCGGTAAACCACATGAATCTGATGGGTGGCGGCGTCGCGGAACACGAAAAAGTCGTGGCCCAGCAAATTCATCTGCAGGATGGCTTCTTCCGTATCCATGGGCTTGACGGAAAAGCGCTTCGTCTTCACCACCCTGGGCTCTTCATCGCCCTCTTCCTCCCCATCCGGGCCCACCAGGGGCAGCTGGCGGGCATTCAACCGCCTGGCCCGCCGGTTGATGCGGGTCTTGTACTTGCGGATCTGCCGCTCCAGTTTTTCCACCGCGGCATCCACCGAAGCGTACATGTCGCCGCTGTCTTCCTCGGCCCGCAGCAGGAGGGAGTCCGCCGGCACCGGCACCGTCACTTCCACGATGTGCCGCTCCCTTTGGGTCGACAGGGTGACCTGGGCCGTCAAGGGGTTGGGAAAGTACCGCTCGATCCGGCCTACCTTCCGCTCCACGTAGTCTCTCAGGGCATCGGTAACTTCAACGTTCTTCCCGCTGACGATGATGTTCAAGGGGGCGCACCTCTTTCTACTGCTTTAGGGCTTGTGGTTAAGATGGTAGATTTCGGCTACTACCCTTCAGGGTCCTGCCGGGTTATCGGGCAATCAATTCTTCCGCCAGCCGGCCGGCCGCCGACAGGACGGCCTGCAAGGCGTCTTCCGACTCCATCTCGGCGTAAACCCGCAGCAAGGGCTCGGTGCCCGACATGCGGAACAGCACCCAGCCGGGATCCCCCAGCAACAGTTTGACACCGTCGATGGTTTCAATTTCCTCCACGGGGAACGAGGCGATCCGGGCCGGGGGCGCCGCCAGCAGCGGCTCCAGGCTGTAGGGGCCCGGCCCCGGCAGGTGGAAATCCCGCCGCGTGTAGTAGTGGGGCCCCACCTGGGCCATCAGGTCCTGCACCTGGCCGGCCAGGGATTTGCCCCGGGCTGCCATGATCTCCAGCAGCAGCAGGGCGCAAAGGAGGCCGTCCCGCTCGGGCAGGTGGTTCATGATGCCGATGCCGCCGCTTTCCTCGCCGCCGATGAGGACGGGCTGCTCCAGGGCCAGGCGGCACACGTGCTTGAAGCCTACCGGCGTCTCCCGGTAGGGCAGGCCGTATTGCTCCGCCAGGCGCTGCACCATCCGGGTGCCGGCGTAGGTCTTCACCACCATGCCCCGCCAGCCCCGCACTTCCACCAAGTGCTGCAGCAGCAGGGCGAAGATTTGCTGGGCGTCAACGAAGCCCGCCACGGGATCCACGGCGCCGATGCGGTCGCCGTCGCCGTCGGTGGCCACGCCCACATGGGCGTCCAGCCGGTTTACGGCGTCGAACAGGGGCTGGAGGTTGGGGGACAGGGGCTCGGGATGCACCCCCCCGAACAAGGGGTCGGGCGTGCCCCGCACTTCGGTGTAATCCATGCCGGTGCCCCGGAACAGATCCACCAGATAGCCGCCGGCGGCCCCGTGCATCATGTCGCCCACGATGCGCAGCTTGGCCTCGGCCAGGGCCTGCAGGTCCACCAGCCGGGCCAACTGGGCCAAGTAGGACGGCCGCGGGTCGTACATAACGACACCCGGGGGTTCCTGGGCCGATAAGGCCGGGCCCGCTGCCGCGGCGTGCCTCGCCCCCGGGCTGAGGAGCAGGCCCTCCACGGCGGCAGTCATCTCCGGCAGGGCCGGACCGCCGTAGGATGCCTTGATTTTGATGCCGTTATATATGGAGGGATTGTGGCTGGCGGTGACCATCAGGGCCCCGGCCAGCCCTTCGTGGTGGACAGCCCAGCTTACGGCCGGCGTGGGCGCCGGGCCGGGGGTCAGGAGCGCCTGGTGGCCGTCGGCCGTCAAGACGGCGGCCGCCGTGCGGGCGAAGGCGCCGGACAGAAACCGGGTGTCGTAGCCTACCAGCACCCGGGCGCCGGGTTTCGCGTTGATGGTGAGCCAACGGCCGTAGGCCTCGGTCACCCGGGCCACGTTGGCGAAGGTTACGGTGTCGGCGATGACACCCCGCCAGCCGTCGGTGCCGAAACGAATAGCGGAGCCGGCCTCTTTCATGGGAAGCCCCCTGCCTGCAGCATAAACTCAGCCCCGGCGACATCACGGGGCTGAATACCGAGCCGCAGCCCGGAGGCCGGCGGCTCGGCTTATCGCAGGTATTCTACCAAAGAGGGCTGCATAATGCGCGCGCCTACCGCCAGGGCGTAGCGGTAGCTGGCTTCGGCGGTGGCCAGGCGCATGGTGACTTCCGCCACGTCGGCATCTTCGATATTGGACAGGAGGGTTTCCATGGTTATGCGAACGTCCCGCACCTGATCCATCACCTGGAGGGCCCGGCGGCCCGTGGCGCCCAGTTTCACCTGGTAGTTGTTGACCAGTTCCTGCACTTGGTTCAGGTCTTCCAGCAAGGCGCTGACCTGGGCCACGTTGCCGGCTTCGATCTCCTCCTTCAGCCGGGCCAGCAGGTGGAAGACGCCCTGGCCCCCCACCACGTTGCCGCCGGCATCAAGGGCAACGGTGCCGAACAGTTCATCGCCGGGCACGTTGATGGTCAGGTTGACGCCCCGGCCCACCTCCCGCAGGATCTCCCCCTGGTCGCCGTTGTAGGCCACGCCCGTGGCGTCCTGGACAAAGGGCGGCTGGGTGGTCTCATGGCCGCCGAATACGAAGCGCCCATCGTAACTGCTGTTGGCGATGGTCACCACGTGCCGGATGATCTCCTCCAGTTCGGCGGTATAGGCGGTGCGGGCGTCGGGCGGCAGGCTGCCGTTGGCGCCCAGCACGGCGATCTCCCGCACCCGGTGAAGATTGTTCTGCAGGTGCATGATGGCTTCATCGCTGACGGTGATCCATTCATGGGCTTCGGCGGCGCTGGAGGCGTAGCGCTCCAGCTCCGACAGGCTGCTGCGGTAGCGCAGGATGGACATGGTGCCCGCGGGGTCGTCGGAGGGCACGTTGACCCGCCGGGCCGATGAGCCCTGGGTATGCCACTTGAGGAGGCTGCGCTGGGTTTGCCACAAGTTGGCCAACACCCGGTCGGCCATCAGGTTATGGGTAATGCGCAAGGTTCCTCACCCTTCCCCTCAACGGCCCACCAGGCCGGTGCGGTTGATCAACAGGTCCAGCATCTCATCCAAGGCCGTCACCAGGCGGGAAGCGGCGGCGTAGGCGTGCTCAAAGCGGAGCATGTTGGTCATTTCCTCATCCAGGGAAACACCCGCCACGGCGGCCTGCTGGTCCCGCACCTGGATGAGGAGCAGCTGGGCATTGCGCCCCTGGCGCTCCGCCACTTGGGTGCGGACCCCCACGTCGCCGATGATGCCGTTGTAGGTGTCGGCCAAGGTGGTGTCGCCCAGCAGGGCCATGGGCTGGTGGCGCAGGGCGGCCATGGCCGCCGCCCGGCTGCCGTCGCCGGGAGCGCCGGTGTACCCGGCCACCAGGGCATCGGGGTTGTCCACCAGGTAGGTGTTGAAGGACCAGGTGGCCAAGGACGGGTTGCCCGGATCCAGGAAGGAGAACAAGGGCTCGATGCCGGGATCGGGCGTGGGGTCGTCGGGGGCCACGGCCTGATGCACGGTGTTGATGGCTTCGGTCAGGGCTACGGCCATGTCCAGCAGGGTCCGGCGGTAGCCGGCGATGATGCCGCCGTCGGCGCTCATCAACTCCAGGATGCTGCCCACCCGGCCGCCGGCCAGGTCCGCCAGGTCCACGGGCCCGTCGCTGCCTCCCGGCCCCCAGGCCAGGACCGGCGGGCTTCCGGCGCCGCCGGCGTCCGCCACGTGGATGACATTGGCCCGGTCGCCGGCCACCAGCAGGCGGCCGCCCACCAGGACGTTCACACTGCCGTCCCGGGCGGCGGTTACGTTGATGGGCATGATCTCCGCCAGTTCCGCCAGCAGCAGATCCCGCTTGTCCAGCAGGTCGTTGGCCCGTTGGCCGCTGCCTTCAATCTTGATGATGGTTTCATTCAAGGCGGCCACTTGCTCCGCCAGGACATTGGCCCGGTTGATGGACTCCCGCAAGGTGAAGGCCAGGTTGTCCTGGATGGCCACCAGGTTGTTGTCGATTTCCTGGAAGACGGCCACCAGGCTCAAGCCCCGCTGCACCACCGCCTGCCGCACCCCTTGGCTTTCGGGATGGTTGGCCAGCTGCAGCAGCCCGTCCCACCACTCGTCGAAAGCGGCCCGCAGCCCCTCGCCGGCGGGCTCCTGAAATATGGACTCCACCTCGGTCAAAATTTTGTGGTGGTGATCCCAATAGTGCAGGTCGGTGGCCACGTGGCGGGCCTGCCGGTCCAGGAAGGCATCCCGGACACGGTTGATGTCGGCCACCATCACCCCGGTGCCCACCTGGCCGGCCCGGATATGGCCCGCGCCGGTGACGGTGTAGGGATCGGTGGTCTGCAGGCGGGCCACCTGCCGTGAATACCCTTCGGTATTGGCATTGGCCACATTGTGGCCGGTGACGTCCAAGGCCCGCTGCTGGGCCCAAAGGGCCAAGCGGGCTACTTCCAGACCGAAGAATGAGTTGCGCACCCGTCAAACCTCCCCTGAGGGCCCTGGGCCCTCGTCAACCCCTCACATCCACGAAGCCCCGGCCGCCCGGCAGCCCGTGGCTGCGGCCCGAGTCGCCGTAGATGGGCGTGCCCACGGCATCGGACAAGAGCCGCAGGGAAAACTGCACGTAGGCCAGCCCGTTCTCCAGCAGCCGCCGGTTCAAGGCGCAGGCATCCTGCAGCTGCAGCACTGCCTCCCGAAGCCGCCCGTAGGCCCGGTGAAGGGGCCCCGGCTTGTGCTCCACCGCCGCCAGCAAGTCCGACAAGGACGTGTCCGGCGGCAGGTTCCGGGCGGCCAGCAGGGAGTCCACCAGGGGCTGCCGCTGCTCTTCCAGTTCCCGGGCCTGGGCCAAAAGGGCGTCGGCCTCGGCTGTAGTCGAAAGCAGGCCTACCGGATCCTGCTCCTCCAGCCGCCGGGTGGTGGTTTGGGCCGCCTCTGCCAGGGCTTCATACACGTCGGCGGTTCTGGTGAGCAATTGGGTCAACTGCTGCACCCCATCAGCCGCCGGCGCCATGGCTACTTTTCCTCCTGAGCGGCGTCCGCCAGCAGGCGGGCCATGATCTTGCCGGCCACCTCGTCAGGGTCCACCTTGTACCGGCCCTGCTGCACCGCTTCTTTAATGGCGGCCACCAGTTCCCGGCGGACTTCCGGGATCTCCGCCACGGCCGCCTTCAGTTCTTCGATTTCCCGCGCCGTAGGGGAAAGATCCACCCGCCCGGCGGCCCCGGGCCAGCCGGGCTTGCCGGCGGTCTCCTTGCCCCGGGCGCTGCCGGTGCGCTCCAAATAGGCCTCCAGGACCCGATGGAGTTGTGCCCGTGAGATCTTCATAATCTACCACTCCTAGCGTCCCGTCCCGGGCGTCGCCGGGCCAAAGCGTACAAATGCGCATTGGTTGATGCCTTGCTCCCCAGCAATGGTCCTTGTTCCACTCCGGCGTCCTGCCGGCCCCTCTGCTGCCCCAGGGAAAGGAGGCACCGGCCGCAGATGCGGCCCAGGGGAATGGGGCTCCGGCAGACGGCGCACACGTTGGCGGTGCCGGGTTCCTTTGTCTTCAACTGCAAACGACCCTGCTGGATGAACTCCAATATTCTCCGGCGGGATACACCCGTGGCGGCGATGATGGCGTTGATGTCGGCATCGGGCTCCGAGCGCAGGAAGTCCCGGATGCGCTCCAAATCGGCCGCCAGGCTGCCGATGCAGCGGCGGCAGCGGACGCTGCCCGAGGATACGAACAGTTCTTGGCAGTCGGAACAATGCCGCAGCAAGGTGCATCACCCTCCGGATTCTCTCCAGTTATCGAACGGCAGCCCCGGTTGTTTAGCCTCCTGCGGCAGGACGGGGCCCCCTCTACGTGCGGCGGGGAGTGTCGGCGGCGGCGGCGCACCAGACGTAGGCGGCCCCCGCTCCCAACAGCAGCCGGGTGCAGGCGGCCAAAGTGGCCCCGGTGGTGATGACGTCGTCCAGCAGCAGGATCCGGGCTCCATCCAGGCGCACCCCGGCCCGGACCCGGTACACGCCGGCGGAATGGAGCCAGCGGTCCCTTTGGGTCAGCCGGGCTTGCGGCGGACCCGGCCTCCGGCTCAATGCTTCATATAGAGGAAGCCCCAGGCGACGGGCCACGAAGCCGGCCAGCAGGGCCGGCGGGTTGTACCCCCGCCGCCGCAGGCGCCGGGGCTCCCCCGGCACGGGCACCACCACATCGGCCCGGAGGCCGTCGGCAGCCAGCGCCTCCGCCAGGAGGGCGCCCAGAACGTGGACCAGCCATGTTTCCCCGGCTCCCTTGAAGCGGCCCACGGCCCAGCGCAGCAGACCGGTGTAGGTTCCGGCGGCCGTCACCCCCATATAGGGCGGGGGCAGCACCAGGCAATGGCGGCAGCGGCGACCGGCCGGGGGCCCGTCCCCGCCGGGCCGGATCAAGGAGCGCCGGCAGACCCGGCAGCGGGGAGTCCGGAAGGCCAGCAGGCCCCGGCAGCGCCGGCAAAGGGGAGCCCTGGGGCCGCCGGCGGCGTCGCCGCACAAATAGCAGTAACCACCCGGCGGGAAGATGAAGGACAACACCGGGAGCAGCCTCCTCCGTCGGGGCGTGCTAAAAGATGTATTCAGGCTCTTGGCAATGAGGGATGGCGGGACGGGTCAGGCAGGGTCAGTCAATCGGGTACGGCGGCCTGGGTGGGAGACTGGGCGGGCAGGGCATCCAAGCCCGCCGCCCGGCGCAAGGCTTCGGCCCTGTCGGTCCGCTCCCAAGGCAGGTCCAGATCGGGGCGGCCGAAGTGGCCGTAGGCGGCCACCTGGCGGTAAATGGGGGTCCGCAGGCCCAGTTGGTGGATGATGGCGCCGGGCCGCAGGTCGAAGTGGCTCTCAACCAATTCAACAATGCGCTCGGTAGGCAGGACCCCGGTGTCGAAGGTGTCGATGCGCACCGCCAGGGGCCGGGACAGGCCGATGGCGTAGGTCAACTGCACCTCGCACCGCTCCGCCAGGCCGGCGGCCACCACGTTCTTGGCCACGTAGCGGGCGGCGTAGGCGGCGGACCGGTCCACCTTGGTGGGATCCTTGCCCGAGAAGGCCCCGCCCCCGTGACGGGCGTAGCCGCCGTAGGTGTCCACGATGATCTTGCGGCCCGTCAGGCCGGCGTCGGCCTTGGGCCCGCCCACCACGAAGCGGCCCGTGGGGTTGATGTAGTACTGGGTGTCCCGGTGGCGCAGGGCCGACGGCAGTACCGGGTCGATGACGTGCTCCATGATGTCCCGGCGGAGTTCCCCTTGGCTGACGCTGGGGTCGTGGTGGGCGCTGACCACCACGTTGGTCAAGGCTACGGGCCGCAGACCGTCGTAGGCAACGGTGACCTGGGTCTTGCCGTCGGGCCGCAGGTAGGGCAGCACCCCCTGGCGCCGCACCTCCGCCAGGCGCCGGGCCAGGCGATGGGCCAAGGCGATGGGCAGGGGCATCAGTTCCTCGGTCTCCCGGCAGGCGAAACCGAACATCATGCCTTGGTCGCCGGCGCCGATGGCCGCCTCGCCGTCGGCGGCGGACCCGTCGGCAGCCAGGTCGACGCCCTGGGCTATGTCGGGGGACTGTTCATCGATGGCGGTCAGAACGGCGCAGGAGTCGGCGTCGAAGCCTATGGAGGCGTCGGTGTACCCGATTTCCCGCAAGGTCCGGCGTACGATGGCGGGGATATCCACCGTGGCGGTACTGGTAATCTCGCCCATGACCAGCACCATGCCCGTGGTGACCACCGTTTCGCAGGCTACCCGGGCACGGGGATCCTGGGCCAGGAAGGCATCCAGCACCGCATCGGATATTTGGTCGGCCACCTTGTCGGGATGCCCTTCGGTGACCGACTCGGAACTGTAAGGGGCCAGACCCCGGAAGGCTTCCAAGCGACTCCCACCCCGTTCGATTTCAGCCAAGAATGCTATCAGAGGCGCCTACCTGTGTCAATGAAGGGGGCCGGCCGCCCCTGGGCGAAGGGGAAGCCCTGAAGCCGCCCCAGGCTTGACAGCAGGCCCATCCATTCCTAAACTTGTATAGACATTGATATTGCAGCTAAGCGATGACCGGGAAGAGTAGTCTGGACCACCGGGGCTCCAGAGAGGAGGGTCTCGGCTGCAAGCCCTCCGCACCGGCCCAGTACGAAAACCCCCCGGGAGCCGGCGGTGAACGCCTTGGCCAGTAGCCGTCCGGGGCGCCCCCCTTACCGGGCATGAAGAGTGGATGGGGTCTGGATGGATCCTTGGCCGGCCCCGTCAATTAGGGTGGAACCGCGTGAGGTTTTGACCTCCCGTCCCTGGGCGACGGGAGGTTTTTAGTTTACGCAGGCGTTGAGAGCAAAGAGCAGTCAATCGGAAAGAATCACGGGCAAAGGAGCGATGAGGACCGTGTCCCGTACCAACCAGCGAACCGTACCGCCGCCCATCCAGGTGGGCCTCCTGGGCTACGGAACCGTGGGGTCGGCTTTCGTCCGACACACCACCGGACCGGGCGTTCCGGCCCCGGGCGTGCATGTGAAGCGCGCCCTGGTCCGGGACGTGCGAAAGCCCCGTCCGGCGGGCACCCCGCCGGATCTGCTCACCACCGATCCCAGCGATATATTGGATGATCCGGAAATCGAAGTGGTCGTCGAAGTGATGAGCGGCGTGGAGCCGGCCTTGACCTACCTGGTGACCGCCCTGGAGCGGGGCAAGGCGGTGATCACCGGCAACAAGCAGGTGGTGGCCGAAGGGGGCCACATCCTGCGGCGCATCGCCAAAGAACTGGACGTGCCCCTCTGCTATGAGGCATCGGTGGGCGCCATCATCCCCGTCGTCCATACCATCCAGAAGACCCTGGCCGCCGACCGGGTGATGTCCCTGCGGGCCGTCTTGAACGGCACCAGCAACTACATCCTGGAGCGCATGGCCGTAGGCCTGCCCCTGGCCGACGCCGTCAAGGAAGCCCAGGAGCTGGGCTACGCCGAGCCCGATCCCAGCGACGATCTCAGCGGCCGGGACGCCGCCTGGAAGCTGGCCGTCCTCTTCCATTTGATGACCGGCGATGCGGTGGATGTAAACGACATCGAGGTCACGGGCATTGAAAATCTGGAAGCCGGCGAAGTGCAGCGGCTCCGGTCGGAAGGGCAGGTTGTCCGCCTGGTGGCTGCCGCCGAAAGGGGCGGCAACGGCCAGGCCAAGCTGAAGGTGGGCCCCGAGATCCTGCCCCTGACGGATCCCCTGACCCAGCTCAAGGGGCCGGAAAACGGCTTCGAAGTCCACGCCGAGGTGGCCGGCCGGCTGTTCTTGGCCGGGCCGGGCGCAGGCCCCGCCGTCACCTCGATGGCCCTGCTGGGTGACCTCCTCCAGGCCGCCCGTCTGGTGCGGGCCAAGCGGTCGGCCGAAGAAGAACCCATGACCGTTAAGGTGGGAAGCCCGTGAAGGACCCGGCTATGACACCGCCCCGGCCGGCAGCGCCGGCGGCGGTGCCCCATTGGCCCGGCATCGTGGAAGCCTTCCGGGCCTGGCTGCCCATCGGTGACGACGAACCGGCCTTGAGCCTCATGGAAGGCAACACGCCCCTGGTCCCGGCCGACCGGCTCATGGAGGAGATCCCGCCGGAAAACCGGCCGCCGGGGCTCTTCCTTAAGTACGAGGGACTCAATCCCACCGGCTCTTTCAAGGACCGGGGCATGGCCTTCGCCGTCACCAAGGCCCGCAACGAAGGCGTCCGGGCCGTCATCTGCGCCTCCACGGGCAACACGGCGGCATCGGCGGCGGCCTACGCCGCCCGGGCCGGCATTACATGCTATGTGGTGTTGCCCGCCGGTGGTGTCGCCCTGGGCAAAGTTGCCCAGGCCCTGGCCCACGGGGCACGGCTGGTGCAGGTGGAAGGGAATTTCGACAACGCCCTGGCCGCCGTGCGGGAAGTGGTGGACCGGCGGGGCGACCTGGTGCTGGTCAACTCCCTGAACCCCAACCGGGTCCAGGGCCAGAAGACGGCCGCCCTGGAGATCGTGGAGCAGCTTCGGGCCGGGGGCTATGAAGACCCCGAGGCCATCGTGCTGCCCGTGGGCAACGCGGGCAACATCACCGCCTACGCCATGGGTCTGCGGGAATACCACGGAGCCGGTCACCTGCCCCGCATGCCCGCCCTCCACGGCGTCCAGGCCGAAGGGGCCGATCCTTTGGTGAAAGGTCATCCCATCGACAACCCGACCACCATCGCCAGCGCCATCCGCATCGGCCGTCCCGCCAGCGGCGACCGGGCCATGGAGGCCATCAAGGAAACCAACGGGTCCATCAACTCGGTAAGCGATGAGCAGATTCTGGCGGCCTACCGGCTGCTGGCCCAAAAGACCGGCGTCTTTTGCGAGCCGGCCTCGGCGGCGTCGGTAGCGGGCTTTCTGCAGCTGGCCCAAGCCGGCGCCTTCCGCGACGCCCGGGGCCCCGTGGTGTGCGTCCTGACTGGCCACGGCCTGAAGGATCCGGAAACGGCATCCAGCCAGGCGGCGCAGCCCCTGGCCCCGCCGGTCAAGGCCACGGCGGCCGCTTTGGCAGAAGTGCTGGAAGGGGCACCGGTGCCATGAGCCCCAACGGCGACGGCACTGCCTGGGCCCAGGCGCCCGCTTCATCGGCCAACTTAGGCTCGGGCTTCGACTGCATGGCCATCGCCCTGCGGGGGATGGAAGTGCAGGTGTGGCTGACCCCGGCGGAAGGGGCCGGCAAGCCCGATCAGTGGAAGGTTCCCGCCGAGGCGGTGGAGTGGGATATCAGCGTCACCGGCAAGGAAGTGCAGGGCATCCCCTTGACCGGCGACAACCTGGTGGCCCAGGCGGTGCGGGCGGCCTTCGCCGCCGCCGGCGCCCAGCACCCCCCGGCCTGGCACGTGCAGATTCATACCGACATCCCGCCGGGGCGGGGGCTGGGGTCCAGCGCCGCGGCCACCAGCGCCGCCTTGGGCGCCGCCAATTTGTGGCTGGGCGCCATGGGGCGCAGCCTGACTCCCCACCACGTGCTCCAGTTGGCCGCCCGCTTGGAGGGCCACGCCGACAACGTGGCCGCCGCCCTCATGGGCGGTGTCACCTTGGTTTGGAATGAGGCCCACGACGAGGAAGAGCCCGTCTGGCGCACTGTTTCCTTCCGGCCCGCCCGGCCCCTGGCCGCCGTCATCGCGGCCCCCCATCAATCCCTCAGCACCCGGGAAGGCCGGAAGGTGCTGCCCGATGAGGTGAGTCGCAGCGACGCCGTGTTCAACAGCGCCCGCACGGCCCTCCTTTCCTTCGCCTTGGTGCGGGGTCAATACCATTTGCTGGGGGAAGCCATGGCGGACCGGCTGCACCAACCCCACCGGGCCCGCCTGATGCCGTGGCTGCCCCAAGTGCTGGAGGCCGCCCGGGCGGCGGGGGCCTACGGCGCCAGCCTCAGCGGATCCGGCCCTTCGGTGCTGGCCTTGTGCGCCCCCTCGCGGCGGGTCAGCATCGCCGCAGCCCTGCAATCGGCCATGGCCCAGCAGGGAGTGCCCGCCCGGGTGCTCACCGCCGACCTGGCCCGCAAGGGCGCCTCGTCCCGCTTCCTGAACAACCCGGTGAACCGGAGCAGTTCCCGGATGTCCACCCTTGATCCCATCGACGCTACCGGAACCGGCGACTGAACATCCGAACCTACGTCCCGAACCCTAAATCCGGCGGCTGGCGGCCCAGGGCTTTCACGCCTCAGAGGCTTTGACTTCCCGTGCCTTTTACGCCTCCGGCTCCTGGGCGGCATAGGGCTCCCCCTGCTCCAGGCTGCGGGCAACCCAGTTCACCAGCGCCAAGGATCGGTCGAAGCGTCGGGTTACGTCGGCCAGGGCCAACGCCACCCGTACGGGCCCGTAGCGGGCCACCAGGTCCACCAGCAGCCGGCCGGCCTCGGGCGACACTTCCCCTACCCGGCGTTGCAGGAAGGAGGCGATTTCCTCGTGCTCCCGGCCCTTGAGGCGCCCGGCCCCGGCAAACCGGTCGCGGCGGCCCCCTGAACGCCCGCCGCCGGGCCGGTCCGCGTTGGGCTGAAAGGACATGAGGCGCCGGGTGTAGCCGTCGCCCACAGGCTGCTTGCCGCCCAGGCGGCGGGTGGAAAAGGCGTATTTCCCCGTGCCCTCTTCCCGGCTGATGACTTCTACCTGCAGTTCCTCGCCGATGTAGAAGTAATCCCGGGCATCCTCCACGAACCAGTCCGAAATTTCCGAGATGTGGATCAGGCCCCGGTGGCCTTGGGGAGTAGTGACGAACACGCCGTACTCGGCGATGCCGGTAACCACCACGTTGACCCGGTCGCCGATGTTGATGGGGGGCGGGTCACCGCCGGCGGCGGTGTCCAGCCGGTTGTAATCCCGGTCGTTGTAGTTGGGCTCCTCCGGCGGGGCTTCGCCGGCGGCGTCCTGGTCGGGGCTGCCGCCGGCCTGCTGTTCATCAACATCAAAAGAGGAACCTAAAGCCTTGTCGGTCTCCATGCGCCAGTCACATCCCCCTCTTGGGAATCGGCAGCCCGGCAAGGGCGGGCTTACATTAGCCTATTCCCAATCGGCCGGTTATCTACTCACCGGCGGGGGATGGATCCTGGACCGCAAACATAAGCTGGCCGCCGGCCACCTCCTGGCCGTCCACTTCGGCCCGGGCGGTGCCCTTGCCTACGGGACCCCGCACCCGGCCCAGCTCCACCGTCAAGGTCAAGGTGTCGCCGGGGCGCACGGGACGGCGGAAGCGGAAATTGTCGATGCCGGCGAAGAAGGCCAGCTTGCCCGCGTTTTCGGGCACCGACAGGATGGCCACGGCCCCTACCTGGGCCAGGGCTTCCACGATCAAGACACCCGGCATGACGGCATAGGTGGGAAAATGACCGGCGAAGAAGGACTCGTTGGCGGTGACGTTCTTGATGCCTACGGCCCGCCGGCCCGGCTCCAGCTCCAGGATGCGGTCCACCAGCAAAAAGGGATGCCTGTGGGGAATGATCTGCTGAATACCTTCGATGTCAAGGCCCAAGAGGCTTTCCTCCCTACCAGCGATTCTGAAATCCTTTCGGCACGGGGAGGGGCCGGCCCTGTCTACGAAGGTTCACCTCAGCGGTAAATGCGGTTGGCGATGCCCATCATCTCATCGGTGGTCTGGACTACCCGGGCGGCGAACTGCATGGTTCGCTGGGCGGTGATGAGGCCCACCATTTCGGCGGCCAGGTCCACATTGGCGCTTTCCAAGGCACCTTGCTGGATGTACAGGTCGCT
>DATGRI010000026.1 GCA_035303785.1 Sphingobacteriaceae bacterium | reverse complement strand
CAGCCGGGAACTGGCGCGCCAGCGGCAGGAGTTGAGCAAAGCCCTGGAAACCCAGGCCCACCTCTACCAATTGATCAACCACCTATCCATGGCGGAGCACCCGGCGGAAATCGCCGACCTGACCGCCGGCACCGCCCTGGCTTTGACCGCCGCCCCTACGGTAGCCCTTTGGCTGGACCGGGAAGCATGCATGGGCCCCGGGGCGGGCAGCGAACCCCAGTTGCTGGCCATAGCCGGCGCACCCTTGTCGGGCCGGGACGAGGAGGTGCTCCGGGCACTGGTCACCCACTGGCGCGGCGGCCAAGGGGAGTCCGTCCCCGAGGGGGGACAGGCCTATGGTCGCCAGTCCGGCGGCGCCGGGGCGTCCCTGGAGGGGCTGGTGGACGGGCAAGTGGTGGTGCCCATAGCATCCACCGGCGAGACTTACGGTTTTCTGGCCGCCTTCCCGGGGGAGGGGCCGGCTGCCATAGCCGTCAACGGCTCCCCGGAGGGGCTGCAGGCCGGCCGGGAAGTTATGGCTCCCATGGCCGAGCTGGCGGCGGCGGCTTTGGAGCGCCATCGCCTGCAGGCCTTGAACGAGCGCTTGACCATCCAAGGGGAGCAGCACCGCATCGCCGGCGAACTGCACGACGGGGTGGCGCAAAACTTGTTCAACATCAGCACCGCTGCTTATGCCTTGGAACAACAGTGGCAGGACCTGCCGCCGGCTACGGTGGGCCAGCAGTTGTCGGCCATCAGCCAGGCGGCTCGCCAAGCCGCCCGGGAACTGCGCACGTCCATTTACCACCTGCGGGCGGCCCACGGGGGCGAGGGCGGCTTCGTCCGGCTCATGGGCGAGTACTTGCGCCAGTTGGAGAGCATGCACGACGTGGCGGTCAATTTTCAAGTACACGACGGGACCAACGAGCAGGACGACCATTTGAGCCTCCCGCTGCGGCGGGCCCTGCTGCGCATCGTCCGGGAAGGGTGCGGCAATGCCCTGCGCCACGGCCAATGCCGGCGCTTGGATGTGGACCTGAAGATCAACGCCTTCGGCTGCTCCTTGCGGGTGGCCGACGACGGCTGCGGCTTCGACCCCGAGGGGGCGGCATCTAGGGGCAAGGCACAAGAGGGGGGCATGGGCTTGAACAACATGCGCCGGCTGGTACGGGCCTTCGGCGGCCGGTTTACCGTCAACAGCCGCCCCGGCCGGGGCACGGAAATCGTATGTCGCATACCCGCCCTGCCCCAACCGTCGCCGGCGGGCCAGTTGCGGCCGCCGGACCGCCAGGAGGTGTCGCTGTCGTGACGGCCCCGGGCGACAAGATCAACATCATCATCGTGGATGACCATCCCCTGGTCCACCAAGGCATCGCCGCCATTACGGGGCTCCACGACGATTTGCACCTGCTGGGCAGCGCCACCACCGTGGGCGAAGGTTTGGAGCTCCTGGCCCAGCAGCCCCATGTGGCGTTGGTGGACCTGCGCTTGGCCCGGGAGTCGGGGTTGACGCTGGTGGAAAAAGGGCGCGCCGTGGCGCCCCATTGCCGTTTCATCATCATGACCTCGGCCCTGGATGAAGGCTTGGTGCGGCGGGCCATGGCCCAAGAGGTGGCCGGCTATTTGCTGAAAGACGCCATGCCGGAAGAAATGGTCCGGGCCATCCGCCTGGTGGCCCAAGGCCGCCCCTACATGGATCCGGAAGTGATGCAGGCCATGTGGGGGGCCGTGGACTCCCGGGAGGATCCGTCGGCATCCTTGACGGAACGCCAGCGGGACGTGCTGACGGCTTTGGGCCGGGGTTTGGGCACGTCGGAAATAGCCCGGGAGCTGAATGTCACCGAGTCGACGGTGAAGAAGCACATCAGCGAGATTTTGGCCAAATTGGGCTTGGCCGACCGTACCCAGGCGGCTTTGTATGCCGTTGCCCAAGGGTTGGTCGCCGTAGACGATTTGGTGTTCAATGCTTTTCCGAGCAAGGACGCCCGGGCCTGAAGGCGCCAGGCGGTTTGCCGTAGGGAAGTAGGAACGATGTTCGGTTCCGGAAGGTTTTGGCGGCGGTGGCGCTCCCGGCCGTCCCTTACCTTGCTGGTAGTGGCGGCTGCCTTGGCGTTGGGCATAACGGCCACGGCGTATTCTACGGCCAAAGTCAACAGCAACGCCCAGTTGGTGCTGGTGGGCGAGGGTATCCAGGGCCAATTGGCCGTAGAAACTTTTGCTGTGGAAATCGCCCCGATGGAGGCCGTTACCCTGGCCGAGGAGGAGCTTCTGGCCGGTGATGACCCCCAACTTATGGGCCTGACGGCGGGATTGCTCAGTGCCCCCTTGGTGGATGCCCAGGTGGTGTGCGGGCAGGTGACCAACAATCTGGGCGTTCCCTTGACTTCTTTGGTGGTCCACGGCGCCATTGGTGTTTCCGTCAAAGACATTTACTCCCTGGAACCGGGGGAGACCACTGATCTCTATTGTGACGGCTCCCTGCTGGAACCGGGCTTTCATGAATTGTCGGGCGTCCTGACGGCGGAATGGGCCAAGGGCCGGGCGGAGATCGCCTTTACCGTGGAAGTTACGGTGTTGGAACCCGAAGAGGAAGAAACGGAACTGGAAGAACTGGAAGATGAAGGCTTGCCTGACGGGGAAGAGGTAGAAAACGAGGACGACGGAGCCACGGGCGACCTTGGGGATGACGACCAAGCATCTGAGGAATCCGGCCCGGGCGCCCCGACCCCAGGGAGCGGTGGCGGCAGCGGCCGTCCCAAGACCGGCGGCAGCGGTGGCGATGACACCGGCGATGAGGGCAACGGCAACGATGACCCCGGGGATGAAGGCGACGATGCCGGTGACGCCGGGGAAGCAGGCAGCGACGGCGATGACCCCGCTAAGGTAGTCCCCGGTAATGATGACCTTGGTGATGACGACAACGATGATGCCGGCGATCCCGGGCCCGGCGACGCCGGTGATGGAGATTCCGGGAATGCCGGGGGCGCCGGGGACGGTGGCCAAGGGGACACCCCGGCGGGGGATGCCGGCCCGCAAGAGTAAAGGGGTCCCTTAGGCGACGAGAACCAGCCCTGGGGCCGAGGCAAGCGCTGCAGAGGATGATGACCCATTAAGGACGAGGCAGTGGTGCAGAGACCAAGCCCGCGCCGGCGCATGGGTGCCGGCGCAGCCAAGGGCAAGGCCCGCAAGTCCTTTTGGAGCCGGCTGCTGCCGGTGCTGGTGGTCTTGTTGCTGCCGGCGGGCTGGCTCACTTTCACCGGCTTCGCCACGCCCACGACGGTGACCAAAGAAGTGGTGGACCTGGCCGTAGACTTGGAAGCCAACTTCACCACCTGGGTGACGCCGATGACTTCGGCCTTGTACCCGGAGCCGGAGCCCCTGGCCAACGAGCCCTTCTTCTACATGCGCCTGATGGATTCGTTGACCTTGACCATGGAGGCGGCGCTGAACACCGGCGCCGATGCCCAAGTACAAGGGACGACGGCCCTTACGGCCCGTATCATCGCCCCGGATCGATGGGAGCGGGACTTCGTCCTGCAGGAGCCCAAGCCCTTCACCGTTGAGCCGGGGGAGGGGCGGGCGGTGGTCCTCCAGGAAGAACTGCCGGTTCCCATCGCCGAATTCCAGTCCTTCATTTCCCGAGTGGAAGAAGAAACCCGGGTCATGCCCCGGGGCGACTACCGAATTGAAATCAGGCCGGTCATCGAGGTGGAGGCGGAAAACAGCGCCGCCTCCCTGTCGGAAAGTTTTGAGCTATCCTACGGCTTCACCCTGGCGGGAAACACCCTAAACATGGCCGGCCAGAACCAGCAGCGGCGGTCGGCCCAGCAGGGCCATCCCGTCCAGAATCCCAACACCGTGGGTCTCCTGGGACGGCGACTGCCGGTGCTGCCGGTGCGCTACGGCGGCGCGGCCCTTCTGCTGGTGGTGCTGGCCGGCATCGGCCTGGGCCTGCTGGAGCGGCGCAAGGAATGGGCCGCCCTCCCGGAAATGGAGCGCCTGGAGCGCAAGTACCGGGGTCGGCTGGTGAACATCCAGGCCGATCAGTGGCCCCTGCCCGGGCGGGTGGTGGTCATGGGCTCCTTCCGGGACTTGGTGCGCATGGCTGATTTGTACGAGCAGCCTATCTTCAAGATGCGGGATGGGGAGATGGCCCGTTTCTTGGTGCTGGAAGGCGACACGGTGTACGTGTATTCGATGTCACCCGATCCGGAAACGGCGCAGGCTGCGTTGGGCCAACTGGCCCAGTTGGAGCCGTAATGACTGGTCCACTACGGGGATGAGGAATACCGGCAGGGCCGGGATTAAAGAAACGACAGTCAAGGCCAGCCAAAAGTTTACGGCCGCCAGACTTTGAATGACGCCGGCCGGCAAAATGGGGAAAAACAGGCCCACCCAGATGTGGCTTTTGTGCTGCCCCTTCTGGGCAGCCTTGATGGTCATGGTCAGGTCCACTTGGTCACCGGGCGCCAAGGT
>DATGRI010000025.1 GCA_035303785.1 Sphingobacteriaceae bacterium | reverse complement strand
GGGCCTTCTCGCTGACCACCCGGCCCCGGTGGCCGCCCACCCGGTAATAGACGCCCCGGGCGATGCGGAAGCTGAAGCCGGAAGACCCGCCCTGGTAGCGGCGGTCCACCACCCGCTCCTCCAGCAGTTCCGCGGGCTCCTTCCAGTGGACCTTCTCGCCGGCCAGGGGCACCAGGCCGTACACTTCGATTTCGGGCAAATAGCCTTCTTCCAAGTCGTAGAGCAAGCGGTAATGCACCAGGTCGGGGCGGGACCGCTGGACGGTGGCCTCGTCGATGCCGAAGTGGGCCACCAGCCGGTCCAGCATGGCTTCTTCCGCCGGGGTGAGGAGCTTGTCGGCGGTCACCACGGCGACGGCGGCCTGGTAGATGGCCCCCCGGAGGCGCTGGATGTCGTCTTCGGTGAGTCCCAGTTCGGCCTGGAGTTCATTGAGGCGCTCCCACTCGGAGTCGGTGAGCAGGCCGTCGTCCAGGGCCTCCTTCACCGCCGCCAGGAACTGCTCCCGGTCCCGGGCCCGCCGGCGCGCCTGGCGGAAGGATGCGACGATTTCCTTGAGCAGGGACACTGGCTACCCTCCTCCACCGGGTCAACTGGTATCTTCGCCCAGTTGGGTGGGCCTCCCTGTCCGGCGGCCCCGTTAAATCCGGATGCCGGCCGCCGGCGTATTCATGGGAAACGGAAGTTGGGAGGTTCGGTCCATGATGAATAACCGGCGTGCCGGCTGGAATCGGACGGGGATAATCCTCGTCATTGTAATGATGTTGGTGGTTTTGGCCTTTGCAGCCTGCACCAGCCGGCCCGATACGCCCCCGTCTCTCAAAGAGGAAGCTGGTTCGGTGGAGTCCCCGCCCACTGATGAAGTCCCCGAAACCGAGGAAATGGGGCAGGATGAGGCAACCGTAGATCCCGACGCCGATGCTGAGCAAGAGATGGTGTCCCGACAGGAACCTTCGGAAGACCAAGGGTCCGGCGGTGACCTGCAACCCGAACCCCAGCCGGAACCCGAGCCTGAACCTGAGCCTGAACCCGAACTCACGCCACCACCTGAGCAGCAGGCTGAACCGGAACCGGAGCCTTCACCATCACCCCAGCCCGAACCCCAGACCCTTGCCGTGGACATCGCCGGATTCGCCTTTGATGCTGCGGAGATAGAAATCCGGGCCGGTGATAGCGTGGTGTGGACCAATCGGGATAGGGTGGCCCATACCGTCACGGGTGACGGGTTCGACTCGGGCAACCTGGATCAGGGGCAGACCTTCACCTTTTCCTTTGAGGAGGCCGGCGAATACCAGTTCGTCTGCGCCTACCACCCGTCCATGCAGGGCGTGGTCAAGGTGCTGCCCCGCTAGACGGCGGTCGCCGGCGCCCCGGCGGCATCAGGGCAACTGGGCAAACAGCACCTGGGGGCCCCGGGGCTCCTCACCGTAAGGGTCGGGCTCGCGGGTGATGCCGATGGCCTGGACGTCCAAGTCGCCGGCCGCCCGGTAAATCAGGGTGCCCCTGCCCCGGGGATCCACCCGGAACACCCCGCCGTTGCGGCGGCCGCCGGCGTCATGGAGCCAGACCTGGTACACATGGCGGTGATCTTCCAGCATCGGCAGGTCCCAGACGGACACCACCACCAGATGCCCAGACTCGGTCTGATAGAGGCTGGCCCGGCCCGCCGCCTGGGAGGCAGGGCCGGCGGGCGCCGGTTCGGCGGGCGCCAGCTCCAGGACGGCATCGCTGGGGATGCCCATCAAGCCCATCAAATCGTAAGCCACCGCCATCTGGCTGCCGCCCACTTCCAGCAGGCGCGTCAGGGCGTCCAGTTGGCTTTGCATCCGCCAAAGGCCGGCCAGGAGAAAGCCGTTGAGGAGCAGCAGGGCCACCACGGCAGCGGCCAGCCACCGTAAAGCCCGGGCCAAAGAGGTCTCCTGCGGTCCGGCCGCCCGGTCGGCAGGAGCAGCCGGTTCGCCGTCCGACCGGATCTGGGCCAACAGGCGTTCTTTCAATTCAGGGGGCGGGTCGAGGGCCGGCCCGTCCCCTTCCAGGCGAGCCAGGATCTCCGCCACCTGGGAGACATAGGCTCGGCAGCCAGGGCATTGAGCCACATGGGCCCGGAGCTCGGGGGCATCCGCCAGCCAGGGGTCCTGCATGGCCTGGGCAACCAGTTCTTCCACCCGGTCGGGACAGGGCTTCATGGATCCAACGCCCCCTCGTGGAACAACAGGTCGCGGAGCCGGGCCACCGCCTGGCGCAGGCGGGTTTTGACGGTGCCCAGGGGCAAGTCCAAATGCCCGGCGATTTCCCGCTGGGTCCAGCCGTTGAAATAGGCCAGCTCCAGCACTTCCCGCAGGCCATCGGGCAGGGCGGCCGCCGCATCCCGGATGTGCCCCAGCATGATGTTATCTTCCGCCTGGACCATCCCGCCGGGGGTGCTGCCCACCTGCTCCGATAGGGTGATGGTTTGGGGCCGGCGGCCTCTGGCCCGGAGGCGGTCGATGGAGCAATGGCGGGCCATGATGAGCAGCCAGGAACGGGGACTGGCCAGGCGGCGGTCGTAGCGGGGTGCATGCCGCCATAGACGGAGGAAGACATCTTGGACTACTTCTTCGGCCTCCCGAGCATCCCCCGTCACCCGCAGGGCCAGCCCGTACACCCTGGCAGCGTGGCGGTCGTAGAGGGCGGCCAGGGCCCTTTCGTCCCGGCGGGTAACCCGGGCCACCAATTCCCCATCGGAGACGCCATCGCCGGCCAAGGCCACTCCCCCTCCACAGCCGTATCGGCCGCAACCTACGGCCCAGTCTTTACCAGGTACGACGCCCCCTGCGGCGGGTAAGTTCCTAACGTCTTGCAGTGTGGGCTGCCACGAACTTAAACCAGGAGGTTACCACCGGGGTACCTAGAGGCTTGCCGTTTCGCAGTTCTTCCACCAATCGTTCCACAACCTGCTTATCCAACCGTAGAGAAACATGTTCCGCGAGTGCATGGCTGATCGGTAGACAAATGTAGGCTTTGCCCCGAGGATTGGGATAATGCTTGGCTATCATATCGGACCGTGTCCAGATTTCGGGTTGGCCACGAACCAACCACACTTCAGGTCCTTCCAAGGCTGTCCCGTACAGGACAACCAGTTCGGCGGCCAATTCCTTGCCACCAAGTTGCACACTGCCCCGCCGGTCGTCGGCGCGCAAATTATACATGCCGTTGGAACGGATCCAGTAATAGTGCGCTTGATTCCGGACATAACCCATCAGGACCGGGACATCCGCAGGAGGCGCCTTTATCAAGGGCGTAGCCGGAACTGGTTCAGTGAGCCCGGGGCCTCTCTCATAGGCTTCACGAACCCAGTAGCGTGCCCGTTCATGCCTTGTGAACTGGGAAGCTATGTGAGTGAGGACGTCATCAAGAAAGCAGGCAAGCCCCTCAAGACCCTCGGCCTCGTCCGTTTTCGCCGGCCTAAGGGCGAACGCCCCCAATCCTGGCAGCAATTCATGGTACTCACGCCACTGCAGGTTGTCGGTTCCTGGGTAAATTACGTACGACCCAACCGACCGGCGAATTGCGTCGCGGTACGCGTGCATCTTGAGCAAATCAACCCGGCGGGCAGTCAATTGTTCCTCTTCGTGGTCGTGGGGCGAACCATCATCAGCCAGGCCCAAATTTTCCGCCAATTGCTCAATGCGGTACTTCGCATCGAAATGGAGCCATACTTCGGGGAACGTGGGAGCATCGCCCTCTGCAGGACTGATTCGTAAGGATATATCCGGACGCATCTTTGTTGTCCATGAGGCAGCCCCATCATCGCCCGGACTGAAGGTTCGGTTATACCAGACTTCCAGCTTGAGGCGTCGCCCCAACCGTTCCGCTGTCCCCTCCGCAACCACCTCATCGCCACTCCGCAGGCTAAGCTGGAGGGAACTCTGGTCAACACTAAACAACCGCCTGAGATTAAAGGTTTTACAGAACCGCGAAAGGAGCCTAACTATCTGAAGATACACCCAAATCTCATATAGCTTTGCTACGTCCCGTTTACCTGCGCCGTAAACGTCTTCTCCGCCCGGCCATGCAAGTGCAGCACCGGCCATGAACTGGAGGTACATTTCCAGCAACTCACGATAGCCTTCCCGACGTTGCAGCACCTGGCTCTGGAAAGGAAGAGCGGTTATTCGGCCCACTGAACGAAGGAGGGGTTCCGCTAGGTACGAGTCCAGGCGGTCAAGGATTGAAGTTGCTTCAAGCAGCCCGCGTTTAACTGCCGGACTTTTCTTCTCCTTTCGAAGAGCATCGTG
>DATGRI010000024.1 GCA_035303785.1 Sphingobacteriaceae bacterium | reverse complement strand
CACGTGTTACTCACCCGTCCGCCGCTAGGTCCATGCTCTTCCGCCCGAAGGCTTCCGAACATGCACCCCGCACGACTTGCATGTGTGAGGCACGCCGCCAGCGTTCGTCCTGAGCCAGGATCAAACTCTCCGTGTAGTCTTCCAGACGAGCAGCCGAAGCTGCCCACAGAAAGTTCGTCCGCTTGTTAACGGCCTGCCCGCCGAAAACAGCAGGCAGTTGTGCAAGGCTCCATCATGCTGTTCAGTTTTCAAGGTCCAGCCGAGCAGAAGCTCTAGCACAGGATAATATACCACAGGCCAAGGGGCGGTGCAAATTAGGGGCGCCAAGGGGAAATCCTTTGGGCGGCAAGGATTTCAGCGGGGCCGCAGCAGGGGGAACAATATGACATCGCGGATGGACGGGCTGTCGGTCAGGAGCATGAACAGCCGGTCGATGCCGATGCCCAGGCCGCCCGCCGGGGGCATGCCGTGCTCCAAGGCCCGCACGTAGTCCTCGTCCATGGGATGGGCTTCGGGGTCGTGCTCCCGCTGGGCCACCTGCTGCATGAAGCGCTCCCGCTGGTCGTCGGGGTCGTTCAACTCGGAAAAGGCATTGGCCAGCTCCATGCCCAGGCAAATGGCCTCGAACCGGTAGGTCAGGTTGGGATCCTCCCGGTGGCGGGATGCCAGGGGCGACAAGACCAGAGGATAGTCCGTCAAGAAAGTGGGCTGCTGCAAAGCCGGCTGGATGTATTCATCCAGGAGATGGTCCACCACTTTGGCCAAGGTGGGCGGCCCGTCCAATTCCAATTGAAGCTTGTCCGCCACCCGGGCGGCGCCCTCGGGCGCCGTCAGGTCGGACCAGGCCACGCCGGCGTATTGGGCCAAGGCGTCGGGGAAGGACAGCCGGCGCCACGGCGGCGTGAAGTCCACTTCCTGACCGCGGATCTGGATGCGGGTGGTGCCCCGCAGGACGACGGCCAGGTGGCTCACCAACTCCTCGGTCAAGGCCATCATGTCTTCGTAGTCGGCATAGGCCTGGTAAAGCTCCAGCATGGTGAACTCGGGATTGTGGCGGGTGGAGATGCCTTCGTTGCGGAAGACGCGCCCCACCTCGTAAACCTTCTCCATGCCCCCCACCAGCAAACGCTTCAAATATAATTCGGGGGCGATGCGCAGGTACAAGGTCATGTCCAAAGCGTTGTGGTGGGTGATGAAGGGCCGGGCCGCGGCGCCGCCGTGGATGGGCTGGAGCATGGGCGTCTCCACTTCCAGGAAGCCCCGCTCGTCCAAAAAGCGGCGCAAGGCCGCCAGCCCCCGGGAGCGGGCGACGAAAACATCCCGTACCTCCGGGTTCACCGCCAGGTCCAAATAGCGCTGCCGGTAGCGCAGTTCCACATCCTTCAGGCCGTGCCACTTGTCGGGCAGGGGGCGCAGGGCCTTGGCCAGCATCTGCCAGCGGGAGACTTCGACGCTGATCTCCCCGCGGCGGGTGCGCATGACCACCCCTTCGACACCGATATGGTCGCCGATGTCCACGGTGTCCAGCAAGCCCTTGTACTCTTCTTCGCCCATGGTTTCGGAGCGGAAGAACAATTGGATGGATCCGGAGAAGTCGGCCAGGGGAGCAAAGGTGGCCCGACCGTGGGTGCGCAGGCCCATTAGACGGCCGGCCACCTTGACGGTGGCGCCCTCCAGGGCGTCGAAGCCGTCCACGATTTGGGCGGCATGATGGGTGCGCTCATACCGACCGCCAAAAGGCTCCTGGCCGATTTGGGCCAGGCGCTCCATCCGGGCCCGGCGGGAAGCCAGAATCTCCTCTTCCCGGGACTGGCTCTTCGGTTGCTGTTCTCCGTTTTCAGGCAGCAAGGGTCACGTCTCCGATGACGGCCGGTTGATGGACAAAATTTGGTAGCGCAAAAGGCCGCCGGGGGTTTGGATGTCCAGCTCGTCGCCGACTGCGCGGCCGAAGAGGGCCTTGCCCACGGGGGACTGATAAGAAATGCGGCCCTCAAAGGGATCCGCTTCGTTGGAGCCTACGATGGTGTAGGTGTGCACTTCGTCCCGGTCCAGATCCCGCACCTCGACCTGGGACCCGATGTGCACCCTGTCGGGATCGACTTCCTCGTCGCTGACCAGGCGGGCCTTCCGCAGCAGCCGCTCCAAATTGACGATGCGGGCTTCCAGCTGGGCCTGCTCGTTCTTGGCATCGTCGTACTCGGAGTTTTCCAGCAGGTCGCCTTGGGCCCGGGCGGCCTTGATGCGCTCGGCCACCTCCCGGCGCTTGACGGTCTTGAGGTGCTCCAGGTCGGCCTCCATCTTCTGCAAGCCTTCCTTGGTCAGCAGGACTTCATCCATCTTCACCAATCGCCCCCCACGGCGAGATTCCCCTGTCGGGCACCGGGCGCGGCGCCGCCACCCTAAACCCGTGGCGGGCAGCCAGCCGCTCGATTTCATCCAGGCGCGCCACGTCCGTTCCGGCACCCAGGGAGTAAGCCCTAGAACGGCCTTCCAATGACAGGATGACGGTTTCGGCCATGGCGGCCGGGATGACTCCCGGCATCCCGCCCGTCATATGGTCCGGCAGCGGGGTGAAGGCTTGGTCCGGCACCGCCACCAGCCCGCCCGTCAATACTTCAATGTCCCCCCGCCGGCGGGCCAATTGCGACGCCCAGGCGTGCGGCGGCGGGACATCACAAACTACGGCCCCGGGCCTCAGCCGGTCCCCTTGAACCCGGCGGGCCGCGGTGCCGTCGAAGTTCAGCACTACATGGGCCGCGGCGGCCACCCGCCGGAGGTCGGTGCTGAAGTCCACCACCAGGCCCGTTTCGGCCATGATGCGATGGGCCAGGTGCTGCAGCCGCACCTCCGCAGAGCCGGCCAGAGTCAGGCGCCGCACGTGCCGGGCCAGCACCCGGGCGGCGACGCTGCCTGATTCGCCGGTGGCCCCCAGCACGGCGAATTCAGCCTGCAGGGGCGTGTAGCCCCGGCGCCGGGCGGCCTGCAGGGCAGCCTCCAGGGCCGCGCTTACCGTATAAGTTTTGCCGTTGGTCAAGGCAATGTCAAGATGGGCCGACAACCGGCTCAAGAGGGCGTCGGGCAGGCCCGCTTGGGGGTCTATACCCAGCAGGCGGGCACCCAAAGTTTGGGCCCGGCGGCCGGCGGCCAGCAGCCGGGACAGGAGGCGTCGCAATCCCCGGTCATCCCCGGGCCGGACCGGGCCGGCCAAGGCCATGAGCCAGCCGGCGGCTTGGCCGTGGGGCGATGCGAAAACAACGGAACGGGCAGGGCGGCCGGGGGGCATCAAGGGTAAGAGCGGGCTCACCAGTTTGTCCAGCAGGACGGGAGGCGCCTGGGCAAGCCATGGATGCCAGTAGGCCAGATGGGCGGCGGAGGCGGAATGCACCAGAAAGGCAAAGGAGCCCGGTGCCACGGGCAGCCATCACCCCGTCGTCAATGGACCGGGACAGCGTCGTTCAAGGTGATCACCCGGGGCTGGAACTCCAGGCGATCCAGCAGATCCTCGTAGTCGGCCACCTGCAGCTGATCCGGCTGCCGGCCCGAGGCGGCCACCAAGACGGCTTCCATCACGTTGGTGCCGAAGGAGCGGCCGGCCATGTCGGGGGTGGTGGTCACCAGGAGGGCGACTCCCCGGCGCTTAAGCTCCTCCACGTCTTCGGCGGTGACCGTGTTGGTGATGATGATCTTATGGTCCAACCGGGGCGGCATGTAGCGCCGGATCATGTGGAAGTCACCGGCCACTATGTCGGCGGCCTGGAAGTGCCCTGCGAACTTGGGCGTGTTTTCCCGCTGCTTTTCCCCCGTCGGGTAAATCATGTGGATGGGCAGGCGGCACACGATGGGCGCCACCAGCCGGGCCACCAGGTCCAGGCTGCGCAGGGAGCCCAGGGCCACAGGCAGGCCCAGGACGAACATCAAGTCGCCTACGGCCAGCTGGGCCCCGGCTTCCACCAGGGCTTCGGCCATGCCGAAGCGGTCTACCGCCGCCGTCATCAGCACCCGCTTTCCCTGAAGGGGCACGGTGCCCGTGGCGTTCAGCCAGCGGATGACCCGGCGCTCCAAGGTGTTCTTCAGCCCGCTGCCGTCCACTACGGGGGTGCGTTGAGCAGCCCGGGCCAGGCGCAAGGCGTCCCGGAGGACGTAACGGCGCTGCCCCGCTACTACATACAGGTCTATGCCGCCCAGGCCGAAGGCATCCACCCGGCCGTCCAATTCCTGCAGCAGGGATATGGCCGCCTGGATGTCCCCGTCGGTGCCGCGGCGCTCGATGATGAAGGGCATGCCCAGCAGTTCCAGTTCCACCCGGTGATCCCGCCGGGACGAACCTAGGCTGACGCTGACTACATGCTTGGGCTCCTGGGACGACACCGCAGGCACCTCCTTAACTGCAGGCAAAAACGGCCGCTGAACAGCGGCCGCTGCCGGGCTATTCATCATATTTAAATTAACATCATTTAAAGGGGTCAGTACAAGATCAGTACAAGATGGACCCTCAGCGCACCCAGTGATCCTCTTCGGCGGTGAGGGCGGCGGCTTCCAGCACCGATTCGGTGACGTAGATGGGCGCCCTGGCCCGCACGGCCAAGGCGATGGCGTCGCTGGACCGGGCGTCGATCTCCATTACGCCGTTTTCGGTCTCCAGATCGATTTGCCCGATGTAGGTGTCATCCCGCAGGTCGTGGATGACGACGCTGGTGATCCTTGCCTGCAGCCGCTGGAGAAGGGTCATGACCAAGTCATGAGTCAGTGGCCTGGGGGGCTCTATGCCTTCCACGGGCAGGGCTATGGCCGTAGCTTCGGCCAATCCGATGGAGATGACCAGCACGCGGTTGCCGCCCTTTTCCTGGAGCACCACCACGTTGGCTGCTTCACTTTCCATCAACCCTACACTGACGATGCGCATCTCCACCAATGGAGCTGCCTCCTCTCACCCCAGTGCCGCAACGGCTGCCGTGCAACGGTGCTGCCCACGGGGTTCTACATCCTATTCGTCCGGCGGCATAGGATTCCTGCCCCTGGGGGAATGGTGAAGGATGGCAGGGGCGGCACGCCCCTTAAGCCTTTCACCGTACCCCGTTGACCTTGATATCGATGGCGGTGCCGGGGTGCTAAAGGTCCCGCAGGGCGGGAATGCCGGGCAGGGATTCGGCGGCATGGACGGCCCGGACGATGGCCGCCGCCACCACCTGGGACGCCGCCGCGCCCACGGTGCTGGGCGACGCCTCCTTGTCGCCGGTGGAGGCGGCGAACACCACATCGCCGTCCATCATGGTGTGGACGGGCAGGATGGTGCGGGCCAGGCCGTTGTGGGCCATGGAAGCCACCCGGCCGGCGCCGGCCTTGTCCAGGCGGGCGTCGGTGGCCACCACCGCCAGGGTGGTGTTGAGGCCGGCCCGGGGGTTGGGCTCCACGCCCCGGCGCACGTAGGCCCGGGTGTCCAGCAAGGCGCCGGTTTCAGGGTCCCGGGTCCCCGCCAGCTTAGTGCCTAACTCGGGATGATACACATCGCCCAGAGCGTTGACAACCACCAGGGCCCCCACGGTGACGCCGCTCTCCAAGACCACGGAGGCGGTGCCCACGCCCCCCTTCATCATGCCGCCCATGCCCAGGAGCTTGCCGATGGTGGCGCCGGTGCCGGCGCCCACGTTTCCTTCGGCCACAGGCCCGCCGGAAGCGGCTTGGCAGGCGCCGTAGCCCATGGCGGCGTCGGGCCGGGCTTGGGGATCGCCCACCACCAGGTCGAAGATGACGGCCGCGGGCACGATGGGCACCCGGGCTACGCCCACGTAGTGGCCGATGCCCTGCTCCTCCAGGTAGGCCATGACGCCGGCGGCGGCGGCCAGGCCGAAGGCGCTGCCGCCCGTCAGCAGGATGGCGTGGATCCGCTCCACCCGGGAGTCGGGCCGCAGCAAGTCGGTCTCCCGGGTGCCGGGGGCGGGGCCCCGCACATCGACGCCGGCTACGGCGCCTTCGGGGGGGAACAGTACGACGGTGCAGCCGGTGATTCCCACCGGGTCGCCGGCATGGCCCACCTGCACCCCGGGCACCTGGGTGATGCCGCCTCCCCGGCCCAGACCGCCCGACAGGCCCAGGGGCTCTCGGTCGGCGGGCGACGTGGTCGCATCAGTCATCTTCGGGCTCCTCCTCCCACAGCCAGCGGGGGCCGGCCACGGGCTGCACCCCCTGGTCGTCGACGGACGACAGCAAAGCGGGCAGGGAACGGCCATCGGGCAGGCGGTCGCCGGCCATCACTTCCTTTAATGGTTCCAGCACGAACCGGCGCTCCCCCAGGCGGGGATGGGGAATTTGCAGGTCCGGCTCGTCCACGGTCAAGGCACCGAAAAAAAGGATGTCGACATCCACGGCCCGGGGCCCCCAGCGGTGGCCGGGGACGCGCCCGCACACCTCCTCGGCTTCCTTGCAGAACTCCAGCAGCCGGCGGGGGGTGCAGGCCACTTGGGCCTTCAGCACCGCGTTGAGGAAGGGCGGCTGGTCCGTCACGCCCCACGGCTCCGTTTCGTACAGGCTGGAGGCCTGGACGATCTCCACCCCGGCCCGGGCCAACTCCCGGACCGCACAGCGCAAATTTTCCCGCCGCCGCCCCAAGTTGGCGCCCAAGCCTAAGAAAACCGTTACCGGGGCCATTACGGCATCTCCTCCCCGGGGGCCTGCCAGGTTTCGCCGTCGGGACCCCGCACCAGGCGGGCCGAAACCGCCACGTCTTGAAAGGGGCCGGGCAAGGGGGCCTGGGGCTTGCGCAGGGTGACGGTCACCGCCGCTACCTGGGGGAACTGGTCCAGCACCTGCCGGGCCATGCGGTGGACGACGGTCTCCAGCAGTTGATGGGGACCGCCCGTGACCACCTGGCGCACCACCTGGTACACGGCAGCGTAATCCACCGTGTCCTCCAGCCGGTCGCCGGCGGGCAGGGGGCCGGCGCAATCCAGGGCCAAGTCCACGTAGAAGGCTTGTCCCCGACGCCGTTCCTCGGGCAGTACGCCGTGGCGGGCGAAAAACCGGAGGCCCGCCATGGTTATGCGATAGGACATGATGCCGTCACCCCTGCCGGATAGTGTTCTCCGCCGGCTGCCGCCAACCTGCGGGGCGCCGGGCCGACCACCGGATATGCCGCCGCCAGGTGGCCTGCCACTTTTCCAGCCGCCACCCGTCGGCGCCCGGCACCGCCAGGTACACACTGCCGCCGGAGTCCACCCGGCCGTAAATGTTGGCCGCCACGCTTCCGGGCCACGGGAGCCCGGCGATGACGGGGACGGCCTCGGCCTGGTCTTCCTCCAGCCGCACTACGGCGGCCTCCTGCCCGCCGCCGTTGATGAGCAAGTAGCCGTGGTGGAAACGGTCGGTGCCCAGCAGGGAGGCTCCCAGCACCGCCTGGCGGTGCCGGACCACCCATTCCCGCCGCAGGCGGCGGCCGCGCCCGTAAAGGCGCACGTGACGGGCGAAGGGATCGGCGCCCCGGTCCTCCACGTACAGAGCGTCGTCGCCGGCCAGGGCGAAGGAGTTGGCGGGGGAGGGCAGCAGGCTGCCCGGGGACGGTTCCATGGCCCCCCCTTCCCGGAGGGAAGCACCGGCCAGGTGGACGAACCGATCCTCGCCGGGCTCGAAGCGCACCAGGCTGCGGGCGAAAACCTGGTCACTGAGGTAAGTGTGGGCCAGGTACACCAAGCCCCGGCCGTCCAGGGCCACCCGCTCCAACAGCCACACCGGCTCGTCGGGCGCTTCGGCCCCGTCGGCCGCAGGCACGGGGGCGGCAGCGCTGACATCGATGGCTTCCAGGAAGGTGCCGTCGGCGTCCACCAGCAAAATGCGGGGACCGCTGCTGTCGGCCAGGTAGAGGCGGCCCCGGCCGTCCACGGTCAGGTCGTTGATCCACGGATCCCCCGCCTGCAGGGAATGGGTCTGGTCTTCCGGGCCGGCGGCGGCAAAGACGGCCAGGGGGTGGTGGCCGGCAGCCGGCATTTCCTGCAGCGGAATGATCGCGGCCACTTCCCCGTCGGGGGTGAAAGCCTGCACCCGGGCGTTGAAGGTGTCGGCCACGTAGATCAAATCCCCGTGCAGGGCGAAGCTGCGGGGGCCGTACAACACGCCGTCGGCGCCCCGGGCCAGGCCCAAGGCGCCCGGCTCCGTGCCCCAAGGCACGGTGAAAAGCACCTGATGGGTGTATTCAGCCTCGGGTACGAAATCCAGCAGGGCCAAGGCAGCAAAGAGGCATGCCGCCACAGCCAAAGCGATGATCAAACGGGGGTCCCGCAGCCGCATCACCAGCACCCGGCAACCCGCCCTCCCATGGGGTGGCCGCCCCCGGGCAGAAAGCTCCGGGACCGGCGCCGCCTAAATGTATGCCTGGCAACGGGAGAACATGATGGGAGCCGGGCGGGGCCGGCGGGAAAGGCGTCAGGCGGGGCCGCCGTCCTGGGTGGGCACCTCCTGGGCTGTTTGGACGGGGATGCCCAGGGAGGCCGCCACTTCGGGAATCTTCTCCAGCAGCACTTCCCGCTGGTTCAAGTTGGGGTCGTCCAGCACCATCTCCAGCAGCGCCTGGAGGATACGGCCCACATGGGGCCCGGGCCCCATGCCCAGGACCTCCATGACATCGTGGCCGTTGACGGCCAGGTCCTTGAGGCCGAAGGCGGAATCCTCCTGCAGCACCTTTTCGATCATCTGCAGCAGGCGGCGGGTGCCCCGGGAAAGGGGATCCCGCTTGGTGCCCGACGCCTTGCGGTCGGCCATGCGCAGGAGAATCAGGTCCTCCAGGTTTTCCAGGCCGATGCGCCGCAGCAGCCGCCGCACCCCCGCATCGGTCATGTCCCGGTACAGGTGGAGGGCCAGGTGATGGCGCACCAGGTGCACCACCTTCTTGCGGGTCTCGTTGTCGTACCGGAGCCGCCGCATGATGCGGTTGGTCATCTCGGCGCCCTTCACCTCATGGTGGTAGAAGTGACGGTTGCCGTGCTCATCGATGGTGAGGGTGTGGGGCTTGGCGATGTCGTGGAACAAGGCGGCCAGGCGCAGGTGGAGCACCGGCTTGACCGCCTGGCAGGCCCGGATGTTGTGCTCCCAGACGGTGTAGCGGTGATGGATGTTTTGCTCCACGCCCACGCCGTCCAGCAGTTCGGGGATGAACCGGGCCAGCAGGCCCGTGTCCTTAAGTTCGTTCATGGCCCAGACCACGGGCTTGGACATGACGATTTTGTTGAACTCATCCCGGATGCGCTCCCGGGATACGTGGTCCAGGAGATGGGCCTGGCGGGTGATGGCCTCCCGCACCGACGGATCTAGGTCGAATTCCAGCTGGGCGGCGAAGCGGATGGCCCGGAGCATGCGCAGGGCGTCTTCGTTGAAGCGCTCCGCGGGGTCGCCTACGGCCCGGATGCGCCGCTCCGTCAAGTCCTTGAGGCCGCCCCAAGGGTCCACCAAGGTGCCGTCGGCCTTGAGGGCCATGGCGTTGATGGTGAAGTCCCGCCGGGCCAGATCCTCCTCCAGGCTGACGGTAAAAGATACGGAATCGGGCCGCCGGTGATCGGTGTAGGGACCTTCCACTCTATAAGTAGTTACTTCTACGGGGCGGCTGCCCGCCAGCACGGTGACGGTGCCGTGGGCAATGCCCGTGGGCCTGGTGCGGGGGAAGATGCGCTGCACCGCCGCCGGCTGGGCGCTGGTGGCCACGTCCCAGTCCTTGGGCGCCCTGCCCAGCAGCAGGTCCCGGACGCACCCACCCACCAGCACCGCCTCATGGCCGGCGTCCGTCAGCTTTGCCAGCACCCAGCGGACACCCCGGGGCACCAGGCGCTCCACGACGCCGGGCTGCTGCAGCAGCGACCGGCGCAAGGCCACCTGGTTGCGATTGCTGCCGCTCTTGCGCTGGGCCCGCTTCCCGGCGGCACCGGGCATGGACCCACACCTCCCCCTGAACTAAATCTCCAAAAATATGGCCGGCTCAATGAAAAAGGCCCCCGGCCTTCCTGCCTGGGGCCTTTGCTGCCGCATCAACAAGTTTGGGCCTCAAAGCCCCGTGCTCTGCTCAAGTAGCCTCCGAGGCTCCCGCCGGCGTAACCGGCAGGCCCTTGCCGGGCACCGGCCTGTGCCCCGGACTGGGGGCGGCCGGCTCGGCTTCCTTCACTTCCACCGGGACGTCGCCTTCCCGGCTTTCGGTCTTCTCTTCGGCCACGGCGGCCGCTGCAGGCTTCTCGCCCAGCAGGGCGTCCAGCTCATCGGCGTCGATGGTCTCCTTCTCCAGCAGCTCCTGGGCGATAATGTCCAGCTTGTCCCGGTTATCCCTGAGGAGCTGCAGGGCCCGCTCGTAGGAAGCGGTGACGTGCTTGTCGATTTCCTCGTCGATGATGGCGGCCACTTCTTCGCTGTAGTTCCGGTCCCGGGCGATGTCCCGGCCCAGGAAGGGCGCGTCCAGCCGCTCCCCGAAGGTGCGGGGCGCCAGGCGGTCGCCCATGCCGAACTCGGTGATCATCCGCCGCACCATCCGGGTGACCTTCTCCAGGTCGTCCTGGGCGCCGGTGCTGGGCTCGCCGAAGACCAACTCCTCGGCCGCCCGCCCCGCCAGGGCCATGACCACCCGGTCCAAAATCTCCTGCCGGGTGATGAGGAAGCGATCTTCCGTGGGCAGCTGCAGCACGTAGCCCAGGGCCCGGCCCCGGGGGATGATGGAAATCTTGTGCACCGGATCCGTCGTCTCCAGCAGGCGGGCCGCCAGGGCGTGGCCTGCCTCGTGGTAGGCCACCCGCTCCCGCTCCTTGGGAACCAGCACCCGGGCCTTCTTTTCCGGGCCGCCGGCCACAATGCGGTCGATGGCGTCCTCCAGTTCCCGCATGGTAATGCGGTTCTTGCGGCGGCGGGCCGCCAGCAGCGCCGCCTCGTTGATGGTGTTCTCCAAATCGGCGCCGGTGAAGCCGGGCGTCCGCCGGGCCAGCACCGCCAGGTCCACGTCTTCGGCGATGGGCTTGTTGCGGGCGTGGACCCGCAGGATGGCTTCCCGGGCGCCCACGTCGGGCCGGTCGATGACCACCTGCCGGTCGAAGCGGCCGGGCCGCAGCAGGGCCGGGTCCAGCACGTCGGGGCGGTTGGTGGCGGCGATGACGATGATGCCCTCGTTGACGCCGAAGCCGTCCATCTCCACCAGCAGCTGGTTCAAAGTCTGCTCCCGCTCGTCGTGGCCGCCGCCGTAGCCGGCGCCCCGCTGGCGCCCCACGGCGTCGATCTCGTCGATGAAGACGATGGCCGGGGCGTTGCGCTTGGCCTGCTCAAACAGGTCCCGGACGCGGGAGGCGCCCACGCCCACGAACATCTCCACGAAGTCGGAGCCCGAGATGTAGTAGAAGGGCACCCCGGCCTCGCCGGCGATGGCCCGGGCGAAGTAGGTCTTGCCGGTGCCGGGCGGGCCGTACAGGAGCACGCCCTTGGGAATCCGGGCGCCCAAGTCCATGTACCGCTTGGGGTTCTTCAGGTAATCGACGATTTCCGAAAGTTCTTCCTTTTCTTCTTCGTAGCCGGCCACGTCCTCGAAAGTGACCCGGCGCTTGTCGTCGGGCTGGTGCAGCCGGGCCCGGCTGCGGCCGAACTGCATGACCCGATTACCGGCGCCCTGGGTCTGCTGCATGATGAAGAAGATGGCGCCGACCACCAAGATCACGGGAATCAAGGTGCTGAAGATGGTCATCCACCACTGGGGCTGCTGGGGCTCTTCAGCGTCGATGGCCACGCCGTGCTCCTGGAGCCGGGTCACCACGTACTCTTCGGTGTTGCGGGGAATGGTCAGGCGGAACAGCCGGCCGTCCTGGAGTTCACCGGAAATACGGGTGCCCACCATCTTGACGTCCTTGATTTCACCCGATTCCACCATGGCCATGAAGTCGGAGAACTTCAAAACCTCGGGCTGGGGCCCCCGATGGGCGAACATGCTGGTGATGGCGATCAAGACCAGCAGCATAAGCACATAGAAGGTCAAACTGCGAAAGACCCGGTTAAACCTCATTCATTGGCCTCCTTGCCGGCCCGGAGGGCCGGCTGGTTGAAAAGTCCCCAGTGACCGACATGGCGGAGCAGACAGCCGCCCCGCCGAAAACTGCTTCATTCTAAGATACCATTTTTACGGCCCCTCGACCAGGCGACCAGCACGAGCCTGCCGGGGGGTGCCGGCCCTTCTTTTGGATAGTATCCGGGAACCGCCAACACATACGGACCGTGGCAGACCACGGGCACCCAAGGCCGCAAGGGCACGGGCACGCCCAGGGTCCGGAGCTTGTCCCGCAGGCGGCGAGTGACGGGGCCGCCGGTCGACGCCCGCAGCCGGTCGTGGGGCCGGGGCGGGCGCACCGTCAAGGTGAGGCCGGCGGCACCGGCAGCCAAAGGCAGGGGAGCCTGCCAGATTTCTCCCCCGGACGCGCCTTCCGGCGCCGGGGACGCCGGGTCGCCCGACGGGCGCACCGCCAAGTGCACGCCCACCTCCTCCACGAAGCACGACCCCGGCACGGGCAGCCGGTATTCGTAAGGAACGGGCTCCGCCAGGGAGCGGTGGTACAAGTACAACTCCCGGCCGTGGCGCCGGGCCCGCACCATGGCGGGCAGATCGGCGGCGGCGCCGGCCTCTCCTGCCAAAAGCTCCCGGATGGTCTCCACGGTGGTGAAATCGGCCCGGGTTGCCCCGATGCGCCACAAGGCCCGCCGCAAAATGCGGCGCTGCAGGGGCACCGCCAGGGCGGCCAAAGACTCCAGGGCCAAGACGGCCAAGGGCACGGCGGCGT
Source organism: Sphingobacteriaceae bacterium (assembly GCA_035303785.1). Lineage (GTDB taxonomy): Bacteria > Bacillota > Sulfobacillia > Thermaerobacterales > RSA17 > DATGRI01. Next base: position 8,601 of record DATGRI010000024.1, on the reverse strand, counting down.
ACAGGGGATGGTCCCGGACCACATCGGGTTCGGCGGCGGCCGCCAGGCCTTCTGCCCAGGCCGCCTCGCCGGCGGCGATGCGGCTGAGCCGCTCCAGGGCTTCCTTGAAGTTGGGGTTGTATTCCCGTTCCAAATAGGGAATCAGATCCAGCCGCACCCGGTTGCGCAGGTAGCGGCGGTCCAGGTTGCTCTCGTCTAATCGGTGCTCCAGGCCCCGGCGGCGGGCGTAATCCTCGATCTCCGCCCGGGAGGCTTCGATGAGGGGCCGGATGAGCCGTCCCCGCACCGGGGGGATTCCCGCCAGGCCGTCGGGGCCCGTGCCGGTGATGAAGCGCATCAGCACCGTTTCCAGATGGTCGTCCCGGTGGTGGGCCACCGCCAGGCGCCGGGCCCCGATGCGGCCGGCCACCTGCGCCAGGGCCCGGTAGCGCATCTCCCGGGCCACCGCCTGGCGGGACGTGCCCGGCGTCGGCCCTGTGGGCACTTGAATCTTTTCCATTGAAAAGGGAAGACCGTAATCCCCGGCCAGGGCGGCCACAAAGCGGGCTTCCTCATCGGCGGCGGCCCGGAGCCCGTGGTGGACGTAGCATACGTGGAGGCTCAAGTTCCAAGGGGGCGCCAGGCGCACCAGGAGATCCAGCAGCGTCACCGAGTCCACGCCGCCGGACACGCCCACCAGCACCAGGTCGCCCGGCTCCACCATGTTGTGGCGCTCCATGACGGCCGCCACCTTGGCCGTCATAGGATCCCAGGTCATGCCCTTGCCGCCCCCCGCCGACCGCCTTCTTAATTCAAACATAGCCCTTCGCCCGCTAGGAAAAAAGAGAGTGTGGCAGGGGATACCACACTCTAGATGTTTGCCGGGAGTCCGTGGGTGGGGGAGAGACTCCTACGGCAAACGCAGGGTTAGGGGAGAAGCTTTACAAAATTGTCCGTTCACAAAATCTTTACGACGAGGGCGGTCATGTCATCCCTGGCCTCGCCCCCGGCGTGGCGCAGGGCCTGGCGCACCACCTGGGTGGCCACCCAGCGGGGCTGATCCCGGGGCAGGCTGCCCAGGAAGCCTTTCAGCCATGCCTCCCCCGCCCGCACGTCCTGCCAGGCGCCCAAGACGCCGTCGGTGACCATGACCACCATGTCGCCCCGGCGCATGCGCCGGGTGGAAATCTCCAGGGCTACGTCATCCAAGATGCCGATGGGCGGCGTGCCGGCCCGGACCACGGCTACCCGGTCCTCATGTCGGATGAAGGAAGGCGGGGCCCCCACTTTGACGAAGCGGGCCGCCGGCACGGCCAGGTCGATGAGGGTCAGGTCCAGGGTAGTGTATGAATCTTCCGTTGTCCTGGCCATGATGAGCCGGTTGATGAGCTTGATGGCCAGGGCGGGATCCAGGTCCAGGCCCAGCAGGCGCTCCAGCAGTTCCACGGCGGTGCGGCTCTCGCCCGCGGCCACCATGCCGGCGCCCATGCCGTCGCTTAAGATCAAAGCCAGGCGTCCTCCCGGCAGCAGGCGGGTCAGGTAGCTGTCCCCCGACACCAGCCGCTCGTCCCGGGCCACCCGGGCGGCGCCCACCCGGTAGGGCATGGCGCCGGCGCCCTTGCCGCCCCGCCTGGCGCCGGCGGCTTGGACGTGGGCCGGCGGGTGATCGGCCAGGTAGCGGGCAACCTCGGCCAGGCTTTCCAACTGCTGGGCCATGAGGCGGCGGGATTGCTGCAGCTTTTGCTGCCAGTGGCGCTGGTTCTGCAGTTCCCGGTAGGCCTGGTCTACGGCGGCCACTAACTGCTCCCGACGGGGGCAGCGGGCCCGGAGCCCGGCGGGCAGGTGGTCTTCCCGGAGGCTGCCGGTGACTTCCCGCCGGACGATGAGATCCGACAGCCCTTGATAAGTTTGAAAGAACTCCTTATCCCAGCAGGTGGCGTGGTGGATGCAGCCGGGGCACACCTGCCCGGCCAGGTCGTTGAGCCATTCCTCCACCTTCCGGTGGGGAACCCCCCCTAGGATCGGGGCGGCCGTTCCATCCACGGCCCCGGCGCCGGCCGCCGACATCAGGCTGCCGCTGTGGATGGCCGAGGCCATGTCCCGCATCAAGTGGGCCAGCTGATTCAGCACCGGCTGGGTTGGGCCGCCGCCGGCCGGCCCGGAGGGAAGACTTTCCCCTGCCTGGCCTTCCTCCTGGAGGGGCAGGTCGATGACGATGCCGCCGTCGGAGGCCGGTTCCGGCGCAAGGCCTAGGCCGGCCACGGCTGCCCCGTCGGCTGCGGCGGCCGCTTCGGCGGTGGCTGCCCGCCACCCGCCGGATACAGCCTCCGGGGCCAAAAAGCCCGGCAGGAGCCCGTCGGTGGACCGGGTCACGGCATATCGCAGCAGGGCATAAGCCAAGGTGGCCGGCAGGAGGCTCCACAATTCCACCACCATCACCCGGGGATCCAAGGAAAAGCCGGCCAGGAGCAGGATGCCGATGGCGTAGCCCCCGGCGATGCCCACCAGGCCGAAATCCCGGAACAAGCCGGCCAGCAGGCCCGACACGGCGTAGGCTGCCGCCGGCAGGCCGGCCCCGGGGGACTGGAGCATCACCAGCAGCCCGGCGGCGGCGCCGGCGGCGGCACCCCGTCCGGGACCACCCCACGCGGCGAAGGCCAGGATGATGCAGCCGGCCACCATGGCCGACAAGGAAAGGGACCCCACCTGCAGGCCGTGGATGGCGGCGATGAGGGCGCCGGCCCCCACGGCGGCGGCCAGCCACTCATCTTGCTCCACATCCCACGGGGAACCCTCATCGGACCAGGAAGCCAGCCCGACCAGTAGATCCCCCAGGCTGCGGAAATCGTGCTTCAGCAGGCGGCGCAAGGGCAGCAGGGCCCGGGTGAAGACTACGGTCAACAGGGCCACCAGGGTGGTGCGGAAGAGAATGAGCACCAAGCCGTAGGGCGTGGGGTCGGTAGCCAGCACCTGCACGCCGGTGCCCACCAGGGTGGCCAAGGCCGCCCCGCCCGCCGGCCGCCAGTGGCGGGCGCCCATCATCATTCCTTCTATTAAGGGGATGGGGCCGTCCTGGAAGCTCCGGGCGGTGGTGTACAGGCCGCCCAGAACCATGAGGTCGAAAAAGGCGGCGGCAGGGCCGGCCCAGAGGAGGCGGCCCAGAAAGGCTCCAGTGAAAGCCCATGCCCAGTGCCGGGGCAGCAAATATAGGACGGCGGCTGCCAAGGCCAGATGGAAGGGGGCCAAGCCCTGGATCAGAGCAGCCCTGGCCAGCAGCAGGGTGCCGGCGCAAAACAGTACATTCAAGAGGCGGTTCAAGGAATGGGATGCCGGCGCTGCTCCCGCCGTGGCGGCAGAAGCAGCCGGTGACTTATGCAGCGGGATGGGTGCCGGCGGTGCCCCAGGCGACCCATGGGCAGGGTCCGGCAAGGGTGGCGACACCGACGCCCCTTGGGCGTCTTGGCGGGCTTTCCGGCCGGTGCCCCGCCCCCGGGCGGATGGCGGCACCAGCCGCAGTCGCCCATGACCCCGCGGCTCCCCAGTGCTGCCGGGCATAGGCTTTACCTCCGTCCACGCGTCCACGCGCGGCGCCCCCTTGGCGTAGACCACTGGGGCCAGGGTAAAACACGCCCGGCGCAAAGTGTGTCGGAATTTAGCGACTTATCACCGCAACTTCCGACACCAAACTACGGGGCCGCCGATTTTGTCGCCACCCCCCGGCTGAAAGAGGATTCCTATTCGGGTCAGCGCTTCAGACCTGCAGCAGTTCCCGCCAGGCCGCCGGCGGCGTGGCGATGCCCACGTAGAAGGGGCCGAAGAGGCCGTAGCGGGCGCTGGCCTCGTCGAAGCGCATCTCGTAGACGATCTTCTTGAAGGGAATGGGATCCTTGGCGAAGAGGGTGACGCCCCACTCCCAGTCGTCCAACCCGACGGAGCCGCCGATGACCTGGGACACCGTGCCCATGTAGTTGCGGCCGATGAGCCCGTGGGACATCATCAAGTCCCGGCGCTCGGCCAGGGGCAGCATGTACCAGTTGTCGTCACCTTCCCGCTTCTTGCTCATGGGGTAGAAGCAGGCGTAGCCCTCCTTGGGCACCTGGGGCCGCAGGCGCCGCAGCAGGTTCGGATCCTGGGGCAGGGGTGCCGGCGAGCCGTCGCCGCCCGCCCCGCTCTCGCTGTGGCGGCTCAGTTCGGCCACCGACAGATAGGAGTACGTCGGGATGGTGAAATCGGCCAGGCGGGTGCGGGCGAACTGCCGCTCCAATTCGGCCAGCTGGGCCATCTCGGGGCGGAAGTGGATGAACATCAGGTCGCCCTTGTGACCCACCATCTGATAGACGCCCGAAGAGCCCGTCTCGGGATCGGCGTTGAGCCACTCCTCCCACAGGGCGATGGCTTCCGTCAAGGCCGCCTCCCGCTCCGCCGGGTCCAGGGCCTTCCAGCGGGGCCAGTCGATGCGGCGCACGTCGTGGAGTCCATACCAGCCTTCTACTGTCTGGGGTGGTTCAGGCATCGGCAATCCCTCCCGGCTTCAGCATGGCCAAAGGAACATGAGCGCGCAAGGGCGAAAGCGGAATTACCGAGACCGGGACGAGGTGAAACAATTTGACAGGGGAGACTTTTGCCATCAGCAGGGCGGTGCTCCGGGTGGGCGCAGCCGAGGAAGCCTTGTTCTTCTACCGGGATCTGCTGGGCTTCAACGCCCAGGTCCTGTCCCCCGGCGAAGATACCGCGGCCGCAGCTGATGGAGCAGAGCCGGAGCAGGTCATCGCCCTCAGCGCCGGCGACGGGGAGCCTCCTTTTCTCTTCCTCCACGCCAACCCGAGTTATCAACCCCGGCCGCCCCGCACCACGGGCTTGTACCACCTGGCGGTGCTGCTGCCCGGCCGCATTTCCCTGGGGCATCTCCTGCGCCGCCTGCTGACCTTCCGCTATCCCCTGCAGGGGGCCTCGGACCACCATGTGAGCGAGGCGGTCTACCTGGCCGACCCCCACGGCAACGGCCTGGAGCTGTATGCCGACCGGCCCCCTTCCCGTTGGCGCCGCCAGGGGGAGATGGTCCATATGACCACCCAGCCCCTGGACATCGACGACCTGCTACGGCAGGCGGCCGCCGCCGGCGACCCGGGGGACGACTGGCGGATGCCCGGCGGCACCCGCATCGGGCACATCCACATGTCGGTGGCCGACCTGGACCGGGCCGAAACCTTCTATCACCGGGGATTGGGGCTGGCCGTGACCCTGCGCCACTACCCGGGGGCCCGCTTCTTCGCCGCCGACGGCTATCACCACCATGTGGGCACCAACATCTGGGCCATGGTGGATCGGGGCCCCACGCCCGACGATGCCTTCGGCCTGGGTTCGACCACTTTCGCCATGACCGCTTCCGGCATGAAGGAAGCTGCCGCCCGTTTGGAGAAATTGGGATTCCCCGTCACTCCCCGGAACTCGGGCTGGGCCGTCCGGGACTGGGACGGAAACCGCTTTTATCTCCAGCCGCTCCAACGGTAAAATTGTCAGGTGACTATTTCGATGACTGGTTAGGAGCTATTTTCTTTCCAGGAGGATTCCGCAGCCCATGCCGGCAACGGGAGCTACGGACAAACGCCACCCCGACCTGACCCAACTGATGGATGCCGTAACCAAATCCATCAACCTGCTGGTCAAGGCCGACGACGCCGCCAAGGAAATCCCGGCGGTGTTGCGCCTCCTGGCCGACTCCATGGGCTGCAGCCGCGGCTTTTTGTTCAATCTGCGCAGCAAAGAGCCTTTGAGCCTGACGCCCTTCCACATCACCGGCCGCCGGGGCAGCCAGGAGCCGGCCGTGGACGTGAACGGCCTGGTCAGCTTCTCGGAGGAGGAGCCTTGGCACTCCCTCAGCAGCGACCCCGCACCCCTGACCCCTTGGTTGAACCACCTGGCGGCGGGCCGGCCGGTGCTCATCGACGACGTAGCCGGCCCACCGGACGATGACCAGGCCATCCGCCGGCTGCTGGCCGGGGCCGGGGTGAAGTCGGTGATACTGCTGCCCGTACAGCAGCGGGGCGAGTTGATCGGCTTCCTCGGCTTCGACCGGCTGGATGCCTCGTGCCGCTGGCACCCGGACCAGGCCCGGCTGCTGTCGCTGGCCGCCCAGACCATGGGCTCCATTTTGACCTATTCCAATGTGGTGGAAACCCTGGCGGTAGAAATTCGGAAATACCAAGAAGTGCTGGACAACATCGAAGACGGCTACTACGAAGTGGATTTGAGCGGCCGCCTATTCCTGTTCAACGAACCTTTGCGTCGAATTTTGAATTATCCCCCCGGCGAGCTGGCGGGGAAGCACTACCGCCGGTTGATGGAAAAGGAGGACGCCCGGCACCTGCACCGGGCCTTCAGCCGGGTTTACAGAGAAGGGCGGCCGGCCCGGGGCATCGAGTGGGCCGTGGTCACCAGGGACGGCCGGCGGCGCTACGTGGAAGCGTCGGCCTCCTTGATCCGGAACGCCGACGGCGACCCCATCGGCTTCAGGGGCATCGTGCGGGACATCACCCGGCGCAAAGAGGCGGAAGACACCATCAAGCACCTGGCCTACCACGACGGCCTGACGGGCCTGTTGAACCGCACCGCCTTCCAGGACCGGCTGGAGAAGGCCATCAGCCAGTCCCGCCGGAGCGACGAAGGCCTGGCCATCCTGTTCATCGACTTGGACCAGTTCAAGGTGATCAACGATGCCCTAGGCCATACTGCGGGGGACCAATGCCTGCGGGAAGTGGCCTCCCGGTTGCAGCGGTGCCTGCGAACGGGCGACGTGGTGGCCCGCTTCGGCGGCGACGAATTCGTGGTCCTGCTCCACGACACCCCCACCCGGGAGCAGGTGCTGCAGGTGGTCCGGCGGCTCACCGAAGCGGTGGAGCAGCCGTGGACCTACCGGGACTACGAGTTCTACCTGACGGTAAGCATCGGCATCGCCATGTTCCCCGACGACGGCACCGATGCGGAAATGCTGCTGAACATGGCCGACAATGCCATGTACCAGGCCAAGGAAGAAGAAAACGCCAACAGCTACCGCTTCGCCAGCCCCGCCCAGAACGCCACGGCCTACGAGCGCATGCTGCTGGAAAGCCGGCTGCGCCACGCCATCAAGCACGGGGAGTTGAAGCTCCACTACCAGCCCAAGGTGCGCATCGACTCGGGGCAAATCACGGGGCTGGAGGCACTGGTCCGGTGGCGGGACCCGCTGCAGGGCCTGGTTTTCCCCGCCGACTTCATCAATTTGGCGGAGCAGTCGGGGCTGATCGTGGACATCGGCGACTGGGTGCTGCACCAAGCCTGCGCCATGGCCCGCAAGCTGCAGGACGAGGGCATGCCGCCCCTGCGCATGGGCGTCAACTTGTCGGCGGTGCAGGTGTACCACGGGGATCTGCCCGCCAAGGTCCAGGCCATCTTGAAGGAGTACGGCCTGACGCCCCAATGGCTGGAATTCGAATTGACGGAAAGCGTGGCCATGCAGGACGTGAAGCTGACCAACCAAGTGCTGTCGGAATTGGACCAGATGGGGATCAAGCTGGCCCTGGACGATTTCGGCACGGGCTATTGCTCTCTGGCCTACCTGCGCCACTTCCCCTTCCACACACTGAAGATCGACCAGTCTTTCGTCCGGGAAATCACCTCCGTGCCCCATTCCGATGCCATCATCCGGGCCATTACGGTGATGGGGCGCAGCTTGGACTTGACGGTGCTGGCCGAAGGGGTGGAGACCTTCCAACAGCTGGAATTCCTGTACGACCACGGCTGCCATGAGATTCAAGGCTACGTGTTCAGCGGCCCCCTGCCCGAAAAGGAACTGATGCCCCTGCTGCACCGGGAGCCGTCGCCCCTTATCCCGGCAACGCCGGCCACGGGGCAGCATAGGTTGTTCTAGTCATCATGCCTTTGGATGCCTCCCAGACTCCCGCAAACCTGCAAAACGGCGAGAGACATGTGTTCAAGCCTGCGCCGCCGGCGGCCGGCGGCCGCTGGTTTGCCGTCGTCATGGTCATCGTGCTGCTGGCCGGCTTGGGGGCTCCCGCCTTGATCCTCCACGAAGCCTGGGCTTTCAGCACTTTGAATTACCGGGTGGATGATCAAGGGGTGAAGGTCCACCACGGGCTCCGGCGCATCGTCATCCCCAAAGAAGCCATTACTGATGTGACAGTCCATGAGACGGCCCCCAGGATGGGCCGGATTGCCGGCACCAGCCTGGGCGGCTACCGGGTGGGGTGGTTCAGCGGCCCCTGGGGGCGGATCTACCTGGTGGCCGTGGGGCGCGGCCCCTTGGTGGTGCTGGAGACCACTTTGGGAGCGGGTCCGGGCCAGGAGGGCCGGCGCTACGGCCTGACCCCCGCCGACCCCGAGGCTTTCGTGGCACGCCTGGAGCAAACGGGCATAGGCCCTCAAGGCGGCGCCGGTCCGGACAGCGCCGGCGGTGAGGCGATTTTCCCGCCGGCTCAGGTCGCCGGCTCCAGCCCTGCCCGCCAGTTTTTGATTCTCGGGGCTGCCGTCATGGTGCCCCTGGTGGGCGCCTTGGGCCTGGCCGGATGGTTAGGCGGCGGCGGGCCGCGGCACCTGCGCTACATCTTGGATCCCGAGGGCATAACG